>CAJATB010000197.1 GCA_903944755.1 uncultured Bacteroidota bacterium | reverse complement strand
CTCCTAAGAAGGCTGCTAAAAAAGCTGCTCCTAAGAAGGCTGCTAAAAAAGCTGCTCCTAAGAAAGCTGCTAAAAAAGCTGCTCCTAAGAAGGCTGCTAAAAAAGCTGCTCCTAAGAAGGCTGCTAAAAAAGCTGCTCCTAAGAAAGCTGCTAAAAAAGCTGCTAAGAAAGTTGTTGCAAAAAAGAAATAATTATCGCAAGATAACTATTTCAGCAAGAATAGATTTACAGGTCCTCGATTTATCGAGGACTTTTTTTTTACTTCACCCTTTGAAAAATTTAAGGGCTAGTAAAAAAAGCTAATGATTTTTAAGTCCCTGTCAGGACTTTTTTTTTGTCCCTACTCGCCGAGTTTCTATATTTACACATGCATAATTACGAGATAGCCGAATACTTTACCCTACTAGGAAAATTAATGGACATCCACGAGGAAAATCCATTCAAGATAAAGTCATATACCAACGCCGCATATACACTAGACAAACTAACAGAACCTTTGTCTGATATGCAACCTAGCCAACTATTCGCAATTAGAGGCATAGGAGAAGCTATAGGAAAAAAGATCTTAGAAATCATTCAAACCCAAAAGCTTTCCTTACTTGACGAATACATTCAAAAGACCCCTGCTGGTATTTTAGAAATGATAAAAATTAAAGGACTTGGGCCTAAGAAAATTATTACTATTTGGAAGGAATTAGAAATTGAAAGTGTTGGTGAATTACTATACGCCTGCGAAGAAAATAGACTAATTAATTATAAAGGGTTCGGTGCAAAGTCGCAACAAAATATACAAGAAGCACTCACTTTTTATTTACAACACCAGGGAAGTTATTTATACCAGGAAGTAGAATCGCTTGTAGAAAGTTTGCAAAAATCCTTAGCGAATGAATTTGCAAATTCGAAAAATATTATTTCAGGTGCATTTAAAAGACAACTGGAAAGTTTAGATTTTTTAGATGTTGTTACTACCATTTCAGTTACTGATTTAACAACTTGGTTGCAATCTAAATCATTCAAACTTGAAAATAAAGACACTTATATAAGTTGCAAAGGAGAAGATAATTTTGAAATAAGGTGGCATTTGACAACAACTGAAAACTATTTTTGGACTGACTTTATATTGTCCTGCTCCCCTGAATTTTTAGAAAAATGGGCTTCCCTACCCAATTTTAGTAACATTTCATTCCCTAATGAGCAAGCTATATTTGAACAAGTTGGGGTTCATTTCATCCCTGCGCCTCAAAGGGAACTTGCGGCTATTATTGAAATAGCAAGTAAAAAAGCATTGCCGGCAACCATACAAGTGGCTGATATAAAAGGAATTATCCACTCTCATAGCACTTGGAGTGACGGCATTCATACCATTGAACAAATGGCCACGGCTGCGAAAAACGCAGGTTATGAATATTTAATTATTAGCGACCACTCCAAATCGGCCTTTTATGCAAATGGTTTACAGGCCGATCGTATCATTGCACAACATAAAGAAATTGATATTTTAAATAAAAAACTGGCACCTTTCGTGATATTTAAAAGTATCGAATCGGATATTTTGAATGACGGCAGCTTGGATTATCCTGACGAAATATTGGCCAATTTTGATATTGTTATTGCCTCTATCCATTCTAATTTAAAAATGACGGAGGAAAAAGCAATGATGAGATTACTAAATGCGATAAGCAATCCTTATACAAGCATTTTAGGGCACCCTACCGGGCGTTTATTGTTAAGCCGAAAAGGTTACCCCGTAAAACACCAAGCCATAGTGGATGCCTGTGTAGAAAACAATGTAGTGATTGAATTAAATGCACACCCCAGGCGCCTTGATATTGACTGGCGCTTTATTGAAACTGCATTAAAAAGTGATGTCCTCATTTCCGTTGATCCCGATGCACATGCCATTGAAGGATTCGATGATTGCAAGTATGGTGTATTAGTTGCACAAAAAGCAGGATTATGCGCAGCACAAAACTTAAGTAGCTTTAGCCTACCCGAAATGATGGAGTTTATCGAATACCAGCAAGCGAAACGGAATTAAACATAACCATCAGTTTTTAGTCCTAAGTGACCTTAACCTAGTCCTTAACATACACAAAATAATCACCTGGCATTAATTCAAATGTCATGTGATCCTGAAAATTGAATACCATTCCTGA
Source organism: uncultured Bacteroidota bacterium (assembly GCA_903944755.1). Classification (GTDB taxonomy): domain Bacteria; phylum Bacteroidota; class Bacteroidia; order Chitinophagales; family Chitinophagaceae; genus Sediminibacterium. The sequence goes on along the minus strand of CAJATB010000197.1, from coordinate 12,314 downwards.
AAAAATATTGCGGAAACTGCCTTTTATTTTTTCATGTGACAAATTTATTTTTTGTAACTGGTTAGATAAATTAAGCCCCACTAAAATGCAGTCCTTAGTATCAAACCTTAAATAGGCCATTGCACCTGTTGCATTGGTAGGCAGGTTAAAAGTTTCCCCAGTTTCAATCACTGTATGTTTTTTTCTTAATTGGCCTAGGGTTTTATAAAAATGATGCAGTGCTGGTTCCCCCTGCCAATTGATAGGGTCTTTATCAAAAAATAATAATCTTTTTTGGTTGGGCAATTCTTGCCCACTATAAATTAGTGGCATACCCTTCCAGGTAAATGTAAATACGGCCCAAGCTTTTGCTGCTATCCCATATTTTTCATATTCAGTTCCATTCCAACTATTCTCGTCATGGTTGGAAGTGAAAAATAATTTTTTTGTACCATTTGGATACTGTGCATATTTATGTAACACAATATACAAGTCATGCAAAGTAGCTTGGTGATGTGCGATTTTTTCAGAAGTATGCATCCACTCCCAGGCATAGGAAACATCAAATACTTCGTGATAGCTTATTTCTTCGCATTCGGCCAGCCAAAATAAGGGCTTTATAGTTTCACAGGCTGTTCTTGCTTGCTTCCAAAAATCTAAAGTTACCAAGTGTGCCATATCACATCTAAACCCATCAATCTTAAATTGAGTTACCCAGTATTGCATTGCACCTATCAAAGCAGCGCGCATAGCGTCGTTTGTATAATTTAAATCCACAACATCTTCCCAGCCATTACGCTCGGTAAAAAGCCCGGCAGCATCCCTTGTGAACCATTCTGGATGTACATTCATCCATTCATGTTGACGACCTGTATGGTTTGCTACCCAATCTATAATTAACTTCATTCCATGCGCATGTACCTCGTTTACTAAACTTAATAAATCGGCCTCATTACCAAACTCAGGATTTATTTTCGTGTAACTGCTACATGCATAATAACTTCCTAGACTTCCTTTTTTTAATTTTTCGCTAATGGGCGTAATGGGCATTAACCAAATAATATCTACCCCCATTTCTTTTAGCCTTGGCAAATGTGTTTTAAAAGCATTGAAAGTTCCTTCCGCAGTATACTGCCTTATATTAACTTCATAAATAGTTGCTCCCATTGCCCACTCAACTGTCTTATAATTTGCCGCCATTTTTTTACGATTATGTATTATCTTGTCATTACAATGAGTAATAAGCCCCATCTAGATCGCAAATTAAGTCTTTTACACGCAACAGCCATCAACATGATTGACATGGTGGGTATTGGACCCTTTGTTGTATTAAGTGTAGTAGCTCAAATTATGGCGGGCCCTTATTTTTTATATGCCTGGATTGCAGGGGCTGTGCTTTCCTACTTAGATGCTATGGTTTGGAGTCAACTAGGGGCAGCTTTACCAAAAGCAGGAGGCAGTTTTCATTTTTTGAAAGAAGGTTATGGAAAGAAGTGGGGTAAATTAATGAGTTTTCTTTTTGTGTGGCAAACCATGATACAAGCCCCTTTGGTAATTGCATCTGCTGCTATTGGTTTTTCTCAATATGCTAATTACTTCTTTCACCTTAGTTTTATTCAAGAAAAAATTGTCAGCGGATCGGTGGTAATACTTGTCATTGCCTTATTATATAGAAAAATAGAATCTATTGGGAAAATATCTGTTTTCTTGTGGGTAGGTGTTTTAGGCACTATGCTTTGGATTATTATTGGCGGCGTGGCCCATGGTAATTTCATGGAACCTATTCGGAATATAAATGATGGTTTTTCGATGCAACATGGTTTTGTAGCAGCATTAGGTTTTGCAAGTGTTAAAACAGTGTATAGTTATTTAGGTTACTACAATGTTTGTCATTTAGGGGGTGAAATTAAAAACCCAAGTAAAAATATTCCGAGGAGTATGTTTATATCCATAACAGGTATTGCAATACTGTATTTAGCTATGAATATTAGTGTAGCTAGTGTCCTTCCTTTTCAAACAATTGTTGATAGTAAATTTGTAGTAAGTGACTATATAAAAGCCTTGTTCGGCCAAACCGCAGGTGGTATTGCAACAGTGTTAATATTAATGGTGGCTTTTGCCTCGCTATTTTCAGCTACATTAGGTTACAGTAGAATTCCCTATGCAGCAGCCCAAGACAAATCCTTTTTCTCCTTTTTTAAGGAACTACATCCTACCCTACATTTTCCTCATCGTTCTTTATTAGTACTGGGAGGAATAGCATTTGTTTTTAGTTTACTATTTAGGCTAAAAGAAGTAATTGATGGCATACTAGCCATGCGCATAATTATTCAATTTATTGGGCAAGCACTTGGTTTATTATTATTGGTGAAAAGAAAAGGAAAAACTTTCTTCCCATGGAAAATGCCATTATATCCTATCCCTTTATTTTTTGCTATTGCAATTTGGATAGGTATCTTCTTTTCAACTGGCACTAAAATGATGTTGAGTGGTTTAGCAGTAATTAGTTTAGGATTAGTTGCTTATTTTATTGCAAAACGCATGAAATGGATTGGCTCAGAGTAAACAATATTACTTCTTGCTTTTAGTGCCCACCATGGCAATCATCAACCCTATAATTAAGCCAAGTATCAACCCTATTTTTACATTCTTTATCATCCAACCAATTACAAGGCCTATCACTAATAAAGTAAGTATGCTCATGTTTCTTCTCATTTGCTTTATTTTATAACCTGCTTTGGCAACGATATTAAATTGGCTAATAACTTATACGCTCCCCCATTCCCTGCAGGCAATTGCCTAAACAATGCCAAACTTACATACACAAAATTACCTTTACCATAAGGGGCAACTAATAAACTGCCATTGGAAGGAGCCTCTCCTTTATCGCTCATGCTAATTGGCATGGTAAAATGCGGGTCAATATTTTCGGCTTGATAAGTACTTCTTTCTTGTACCCAATTATCAAAATCGGTTTCTTGAATTTTATTAGGAAAATTAAATACTGGATGGTTAGGTAACAAAAATTGAACTGGGGCTTCTTCTTGAGTTACTCGTCTTCCCGAATTAACCGTAAACGCATAAGGGCCCACATTTATTTTATTTACGCCCACTTGATTGCTTTTCAAATACTGTACTATTACATTACCCCCTTGCTCAATATATTTATTAAGCACTTCATTCTTGTCCGACAAATAAGCATACATATTATAGGCACGCACACCAACAACAATAGCATCAAAACCTTTTAATTTTTCTAGCACAAAATCGGCTTCTTTTAACACAGTTAATTCATAACCTAATTCAATAATTGCTTCAGGTAATTTGTCTCCTGCACCGTCTATATAACCAACTTTGTTCCCTTTTGTTTTTACTGGAATATTCAAAAGCTTTGTTGTTGCAGTTGGAAAATAAGTAATGGTAGGTATATGGTCGTATTGAATGATTCTTGAATAGACAGCGTCTGCAGGCGTTGGCAAGGTGTCGGCCGACGACTTCATTTTAAATTGAATGCGTTCTATTTTACCTTGATGATGTATATTTTGATAAGCCACATCAATAGGCGCAAATCCTTTATTTAAATACAGGTCCTTTTCGTATTGTATTTCCTGCTCAGGAATCACAGCTATCGGCTGGTAAACGTCACCCTTAGTTAGATCCAAGTATTTATATTGTATGGGAAAAGTGAATTGGAATAATTTACCAGCAATATTAATTGACACTGATCCATTAAAACATGGTTCATTTTCTGCTTCGCCAATTTGTAGCTGATTGTTCACTACAAACATCCCTTCTGTTTTTGGATTCACCAACCAGTAAGGCTGAGCAATTGGTTGAGCTTTTGGCACTTGAAAAGTATACCCAAATTGAATACTTTGATTGTTCTGCAGAATAGAATTGAGCAAAGTATCTTTATTTGGTAAAACTATTTGCTGAAGTGTTGAAACTGAATTGCTCCTTTGGTTTAATAAAAATTGAACTTGTAAATTAGTACCTGGCACTACTTGTTGCTGTTGCGTAGTGGCTTCCATAAAAATTCCAGCACTTTCTTTTATCACCTGCTGTAGTTCCGCTAACTTAAAAACTTTCCAGGCGCTATTAGGTAGCAATGCAATGTGTTCATATAAATTAACCAAAGCCGGCACGGATACTGCAGGATCTTGCAAGTTATAAGCTTGCAGAATAACATTAATTTCTTGTTGAATTGCCGGTGCGTTTAGCCTTGTCCAGTTTGTATTAACGCCATCCATTATATCATTCAATGGTTTTTCTCCCCCTATTGTTTCAAAATATTCATAAATCGGCCCTCTTCTTCTTGGCCTACCTTCCCCCTGGCTTTTATGCATGGTCCTTGCCTCGGCACCAAGTTCACCATAGCTTTTACCAATAATTGGATTAAACCCACCTACGGCTAGTTTTAATTGTTTGTCGTTAGTAGTGTTCAAGGAACCAAAATTAAAGGTGTTCCAAAGTATTCTTTTTGCTTTCCAAACAGTGACTCCATACTTAAGCTGCTCCCGAAACTTTGTACTATCCGCAGCGGCTTCATAGGCTTCATTTGCAATAATAGCACTCGCAGCATGATGACCATGTCCAGCCCTAGCATCTCCTGGGAACCTAGTTATAATTATATCTGGTTGAAATTTTCTTATTACCCATACCACATCAGCCAACACTTTTTCGTGATCCCAAATGCGAAGGGCCTCTTCGGATGATTTACTAAAACCAAATTCATAAGCCCTAGTAAAATATTGTTCGGCACCATCTATATTTCTTGCTGCTAGTAGTTCCTGCGTTCTAATTAATCCTAATTCAATACCCTGCTCTTTGCCAATTAAATTTTGACCGCCGTCGCCACGTGTTAAACTTAAGTACGCTGCACGGTAGTTCCTTTCTTTTGTAAGATAAGGGAGGAAACTATTGTTTTCGTCGTCGGGGTGCGCTGCAATATACAGCACACTGCCAAGCACGCCTACTTTTTTAAGTTGAGTTAAGATTTCACCGCTCGTTTTTTGTGCAATGCCCTGTTGAAAAAAATTACATAAAACAAGCAATAGTGCAAACAATTTGCGCATGCTATTTATTTTAGTTACCGTTAAAGAAAATAGCATTTGCAAGAATTAACTTGCCGCCTTCCCAAAAATTTCTATACATAGGGTCGTCCGCTAAATAAACTAATTTGCCCTTACCTATTTCTTTAACCCCCATTATTACGCCTTCTTGTAAAATAGCTTTTGCTTTAACCCCCACAAAACCTGCTATATAACTATCCTTCTTAATAACGCCTACATTCCATACATCATTTGATGGTTCATATAAAGTAAGGTCTTGCTTGTTCGTATAATAAACACCGCCAGTAGCGTATCCTAATGGGTGCGTTTCGTCCATATATACTTTATAAATTGAACCAGGGATAGAAGTTTGTAAAGCGTCCTCAACCGATTTGCCATACTTACTTATATTATTCACTGTAGGTTGTTCTTCTTTCGGTAATTCTTTAACTTTAATACCCCAGTCGTTATTCGCAGCTAATAATTTTGCAGCAGATTCAAATGCAATTAAAATTCCTCCTTTTTTCACGAACGCTTGTAACTTTTCTGCTGCTGCTTTACCATTAATGTCTTTATAAGCACCATCGGCTGCAATAATTACATCGTAGTTGTTTAAATCTATTCTATTTAAATTAGAAAAATTTAATTGTGAAATTGGATAATTTAATTGTTGTTCAAAATAACTCCAAACCTCACCCGCTGTCAATGCAAACACATTTTCACCTGTAAACATAGCCACCTTAGGTGCACGATTAATTATTTTAATATCTGGCGACCCAAAATCACTTCCATTATCAGACCAGCCAGAACTAACCGCTGTTGCTTGTAATTGTGCTGCTTCACAAATAGCTTTTGTGTCTGCTGCCCAATTATCGGAATTGCTTGTTTTTAAAACAATTAAAGCACCTGCTTCAAACGAAACTCCATTGTTAGTGAATGGCTTCTCGGCATATCTAACTTTAATATTCTTACTTAATAAGGCTGCCAAAACTTTAGCCGATTTAAATGAATTATAAGGAATCACATAACCATATTTTGTATCGTCAATTGTAACTGTATTTACAGTAAAACCATTTTGTATCGCTAATTTATCCTTAGTAGCATAACCATGTACACCAAACACATAAGGTAATGACCATGCAGTGATATCGTAGGTATTTGAATCATTAATTTGCGTAACTGGCTCAAGTAACACTCTTGCCATTACGCCATGCGCTTGTGCAACACTCACTGCTAAAGTATATCCTTCGTTTACAAAATCGGCTTCCTTTTTAGTTGCATAATCAAACCCTTTAAAGGCACTATTTTTAGTAATTGTACCGTATTGAATGTCATTCTTTTTTAATAAAGCCGCTAATGCTTCAAGCACATGCGGTTCTTTTGCAGTCATCACAAAAGTTTTATACGTTGAAATATTTCCGGCTCTGCTATTATCAAAATATTTTTTAAATGCACTCACTAAATTTTCCTTATTTGCTGCACTAATTTCAACTGTAGATAAACTTGTTGTAAAATGATTTTGCACACGACCCACTAAGGTAACGGTGTCCTTACTATCATCAATTACTCCCAAACCCGCACTAATACCCCCTTTTTCATAGGTCATACCAATTGAACCATTATACATAGGGTAAGTATCCCCATAAGAAGGATATAATAAGTCAAACCTTTCTTTGGTAAAAAATAACCAATTGTTTTGATCGAAATATTTTGCATGATTCTTGCCAATTTGAACTTGGAATTCTTTCTGCCAAGGTGTAATTACATCATGAATAGGTTCTGCAGCTGGGGCAAAATAATAAGGCTCATTATACCCTTGCTCATGATAGTCAACATGCACCTGAGGATACCACTGTTGATACAAAGGGATCCTTTGTTGTGTTTCAACCTGAGTGTGCCAAGCCCAGTCGCGGTTCAAATCAAAATTATAATGATTTGTTCTTCCTGCTGGCCATGGTTCCATATGTTCTCTTGCTTGAGGGTCTGCATTATATACTTTTCCCACTGCATTATTATACCAGTTTACATAACGGTCGCGCCCATCTGGATTAATACATGGGTCAATTATTACGATGGTATTTTTTAACCATTCTTTTGTTTTTGCATTTGCTGGGTCAACCAAAGCATGTAATGTTAATAATGCAGCTTCAGAAGAAGCAGGCTCGTTTCCGTGTACATTATAACTTAACCAAACAATAGCAGGCTGGTTTAAATCGGTCACCGTTCCTTCCACTAAACCTTTATTGTGTTTTTGAATTTGCACCAACTGTTCCATATTTTCCGGGGTGCCTACTGCAGCCACAAGTAGTTCTCTACCTTCATTGGTTTTACCGTACGGGATTAACTTAACCATATCGGGCCTAGCCTTAGCAATGGTATTAAAATAAGCAACAATTTGGTGATGTCTTGTAAACGTGGTTCCCACTTTATATCCCAAAAATGCTTCTGGACTTGGAACTGTTTGGGCACTGACTAAAAATGGTAAACATACAATACCCACAAAAAGGGCTGTTAGGGATTTAATCATCGAATTCATAGTAATAAATTGATATAGAAAATTATTAAAATACTTACCCCTAAAAATAGGAAAAAAAAGACCTTTTTAAAGGCCTTGCTCATTATAGTTTTACACAAGTGGTGCACCCTATTGTAGAATACTAAATATTTAAGTAATTTACGCTTACAACCTAATGAATTAACCTATGAATCGAATGCATCTGAAGGTACAACTTTCAGTTACCTTAACAGCCCTACTAGTTTTATTAGCAACAGGTACTGTACAGGCACAAAAGTTTTTTAAAGCCAACCCTCAAATTAACCCATATAATTTCTCAGTAGTAAAGGAACAGTCCTATAATAATGCAGCAGTTACGTCGGCTCATCCCTTAGCAAGCATGGTGGGTGCAGCAATCATGCAACAAGGCGGAAATGCTTTTGACGCTGCAATTGCAGTTCAGTTTGCTTTAGCAGTTGTGCACCCCGCAGCAGGAAATATTGGCGGAGGAGGTTTTATGTTAGGAAGAAAAGCAGATGGCACATTAATAGGTATTGATTACCGCGAAACAGCACCAGCAAAGGCACACCGTGATATGTATTTAGATGCAAAAGGAGAAGCTATTACCGAAAAATCTAAAGACGGCCCTCCTGCTTCAGGGATACCAGGTAGTGTAGCCGGCATGTTTAGTACACATGCTTTTGCAAAATTACCAATGGCTGATTTATTAGAACCTGCTATTGAATTAGCAGAATTTGGACATGTATTGACAGAAAAAGAAGCTGGCGGCTTAAATAGTCAACGTGCCGATTTTTTAAAATATAGTGCAGCTGCATCGGCTTTAACTTCTAAAGAAAAGTGGAAAGCAGGTGATACCCTTTACCAGCCTGAATTAGCAGCTACCTTAAAGCGTATTCAAAAAAATGGATTGGCTGGTTTTTACGAAGGTAAAACTGCCGAATTAATTGTTAAAGAAATGCAATATGGTGGTGGTATTATTACCAAAGCTGATTTAAAAAACTACCAACCAAAATTTAGAAAACCAATTGAATTCGATTATAAAAATCATCATGTTATCACATTTGCACCTCCTTCTAGCGGAGGTATTATTATTGCACAAATGATGAAAATGATTGCACCATTTGATATTGCAAAAATGGGATTTAATACATTTGAATCGGTTAACTTAATGGTAGAAGCACAAAGAAGGGCTTATGCAGACCGTGCTGAACACATGGGTGACCCTGATTTTTGGAAGGTTCCCACTGCAAGTTTAGTAAGTGATGAGTATGTTAAGGAAAGAATGAAAGATTTCCAACCAGGCGTTGCAGGAAGTAGCAAAATTACCCTTGCAGGTGTGCCAAAGGAAACTGAACAAACTACCCATTTTAGCACCATGGACAAGGAAGGTAATATGGTTGCTAATACTACCACGTTGAATGGTAGTTATGGTAATAGAACAATTGTAGCGGGAGCAGGATTCCTATTAAATAATGAAATGGATGACTTTAGTGTAAAACCAGGGGTTCCAAACATGTTTGGTGCTATTGGCGGTGAAGCGAATGCTGTTCAGCCAGGTAAAAGAATGTTAAGTTCTATGACGCCCACTTTAGTAACCCTTAATAATAAACCTTATATCACCATTGGTTCCCCAGGTGGTACAACTATCCCAAACCAAGTGTATGAAGGTTTAGTGAATATTATCGATTATAAAATGACCATCAAGCAAGCCATTGACGCGTCTCGTTTTCACCACCAATGGATTCCTGACAGAGTAGATGTAGAATCGGATTTTCCAGAAGCAACCATTCAAGCCCTAAAGGCAAAAGGCTACACAGTGACGAAAAGAGGTAGATTTGGCCGCATGGACGGCATTCTAATAAATGAAACTGGAAAACTTGAAGCAGCTGGAGATAAAAGAGGTGATGATAGTGTCGCAGGTTACTAAAAGCTTACTGATAAATATTATTTCAAAAGGCCCGCTTGGGCCTTTTGTTTTATGTATACTTATACCCTAGTTTTAGGCAGCATTTTTGTACTTTTACAAAAACCTATTCTTTGTTTAAAAACAAGCTTACTATATTAAGAATTATTATTGCAGCAATAGTTGGCTTACTATTATTTTGCTACTTCATTTTGTTTATTCCAGCGGTTCAAAACAAGGTAGCACAAAATATTGCTAAAAGGTTTTCCAATACAATTGGAACAGAAGTTAAAATAGGTCGTGTAGGATTTTCATTGTTCAATAAACTGGATATGGAAAATGTCCTTATTCGTGATCAACACAAGGACACCTTATTATATTCAAAGTCCTTTAAACTTAGGATAACCGATTTATTCTTTTCAGATTCCCTTCCAACAATACGCTATGTAGGTTTAGTTGGCGCAAAATTATATGTACACCGTTCTACAGTGAAATGGAATTACGAATTTATATTGGATCAATTCAAAGGAGATAGTACAAAAAAAGACAGTAATACATTTGATCTAAAAAAAATTGACTTATCCGATATTCATTTTATAATGGACGATGAATGGATTGGCCAGAAAATGGAATTAAAAGCGAATAATCTATTGGCTAATATTGGTTCTATAGCTGGGGGTAATATCCTTATTGATCAAGTAGTAGCGAATAAACCCTATTACCTAATTCAGGCAAAAAAAGGACTTAGACCTAAAGCACTTGAGCCAAAAATAATTAAACGAAACAAAAACGAATTATACTTTAATCCAGGACATTTAGTAATTAAAGCAAAAGATATTCAAATAATAAAAGGCAAGTTTTGGATTGAATATGAATTTAATAAACCATTGCCCTATTTCGATGGCGAACATATTAGAATGAGCGAACTTAATGCTCGTATTAAAAATGCAAGCTTTATTGAAGACACTATTAAAGCAGAAATTCAAGCGAGTGTTAAAGAACGCTCTGGTTTTGAAATAAAAAAACTACTTACCAGTTTTAAGATGACTCCTGAAATTATGGAATTAGCTAAATTGAATTTAATTACCAATAAAAGTTCACTTGGCCCTTACTATGCAATGCAGTATAAAGATTTCACAAACGACTTTAAAAACTACGTTAGCAAGGTTAAAATGAAGGCGCATTTGTCAAACGCATCCATTTCCTCCGACGATATTGCTTACTTTGTACCTGAGCTTGGAACACTAAAACAAAAAATAAACACAAGCTTTCACTTTTCAGGAACAGTTTCAGCATTTGAAGCAACTGAACTAGTCGCAAGAAATAATAATTCATTTGTGAGAGGAAGTTTTTCAATGAAGGGTATACCTGATATGAGAAATACCCAAATTAGCTTTAGCGATGTGCTAGCAAAAACCAACTATGGTGATTTAGTGCATTGGGTTCCGTCTTTAGGAAAAATTAAAAATTTCCCTTTTGAGGGTTTGGGGGACTTGAATTTTAAAGGAGACTTTAAAGGCACGTTGTACAATTTTGTAACTAAAGGCGTTATTGGTACAAAAATGGGAATGGCCACTACTGAAATAAGGTTAAAGGTTCCCTTAGGTGCCGAACCTACTTATGAAGGATTACTAGATGCTTACCATTTTAATGCAGGGAAATTATTTAATATTAAAACATTAGGCCTACTGAATTTCAAGGGTAAAATTGCAGGGTCATCTTTTACTTTAGACAAGATCAAAACAAATATTGAAGGAAGTATAGATTCAATTGAATTTAATAACTACACTTATACAAATATCCAAACAGACGGAATTTTACAAAAAGGTGCTTTTAATGGAGCCCTTCGCATTAAAGACCCTAATATTAATTTCATTAGTAATATTGAATTAAATTTTAACCAAACCAAACCAAGCTTTAATGCAGTTGGTGACCTTATTAATGCAAACCTTCAGCAACTTAATATATCTAAAAATCCAATTCAGTTAACCGGCTTGTTAGATGTAAACTTTGAAGGGGATAGTATTGACAACTTTATAGGGTTTGGAAAGTTTTTTAATGGTAAGCTAAAGGGAAATGCGGCTACCGTAAATTTTGATTCTTTAACTATAACATCTAGCATTGAAAATGGTACTAAAAAAATAAGCATTGCGAGTGATGACTTACAGGCATCTATTGAAGGGAAATTTAATATACTAAGTTTACCCGCTAGTGTGCAATACTTTATGCAGCGTTACTTCCCTACTTATATACCTGCTCCAAAAAGCAAGCCTACTAATCAGTTGTTTAATATTGCCATAAAGACAAACTATTTTGAACCTTACATTAGGCTATTTTATACTAATTTTTCAGGATTTAATAATATAGCCATTGCAGGTACCTTAAATACAAATAATCAGAATTTCAGATTAAAAGGCACCGTACCATTTGCAAGTTGGGATAATTACGCTATCAGAAGTGGCAATTTAGAAGGTAAGGGAACCAACGATTCATTGCACTTAAAAGTAACAAGCAATTCTATTAATATTACCGACAGTATCAGCTTCCTGCAACCAGTTATTAATGTGAATGCAAGTAATGATGTTTCTAAAATTGATATTAACGCAGTTAGTAAATCAGCATTAGAACAAATTTCTTTTAATGGTGTCTTAAATACTTACGAGGATGGTGTTGCCATTAAATGGCTGCCTTCTTATTTTATTTTAAACCAAAAGAAGTGGAATATAAATAATAATGGTGTGCTTACTTTAAGGAAAAGTAATATATCTGCTGTTAATTTTGCGTTTACACAAGGGCTTCAGGAATTCGTATTCTCTTCATCTAAAGCCAATAAAGATGCATTAGAACTGACGCTGAAGCAAGTAAT
>CAJATB010000196.1 GCA_903944755.1 uncultured Bacteroidota bacterium | reverse complement strand
TTCTTTGAGGCCCCAACCGAAATCGACAGTGCAGCTATCGCGCCTAAGTGGGATGCAAAAAAACAAGCCTTTTTTGAAGCATTATTAGACGCATACCGTACGATTGTAAATAAAGGTACCCCAACACAAGACGCTATTGCACTTGAAACACATTTTAAAGAACTTGCAACCATACATGAATTAAAACCAGGTGAGCTAATGTTGCCTTTTAGGATCATGCTTGTTGGAGGAAAATTTGGACCTGGCGTATTTGATATTGCCTCAGCAATTGAATTGAAAGATACAATCGCTAGAATCCAATATTGCCTACAAATTCTTTCAAGCAAATAACGTAACTTGTACTAGCTAATTAGCTACTTAAATATAGCCGAATGAGTGAAGAAAAACCAATAAGAGTATTAGTTGCCAAAGTAGGTTTAGATGGACATGATCGTGGTGCTAAAATAATTGCCACTGCGCTGCGCGATGCAGGCATGGAAGTGATTTACACAGGATTAAGACAAAGCCCCGAAATGGTTGTTCAAGCTGCATTACAAGAAGATGTTGATGCAATTGGCATTAGTATCTTATCTGGCGCGCATATGACCGTGTTTCCAAAAGTATACCAACTCATGCTTGAAAAAGGTTTGAAAAATGTATTGCTCACAGGTGGAGGAATTATTCCCGAAGAAGATAATGCAAAACTAAGTGCAATGGGCATTGGCACTTTATTCACCCCTGGAGCCAACACTTCCGATATTGCCGACTATATAAAAAATTGGGTAGCTGCACACCATAAATAAACTGATTTTTTACTATTAAAATTGATTCTATATGTCATCATTCCAAACTTTATTTACAAAAATGGAAGATCACACTTTGATCATTACCATTAATCGTCCTGACCAATTAAATGCATTAAACCAACAAGTTATGTTGGACTTGGAAGCAGTCATGGATAGAGTGTATAAATTTCCCGAAATTAAAAGTGTAGTAATAACTGGTGCTGGCTTAAAAAGTTTTGTAGCAGGTGCCGATATCAAGGAATTCGAATCCTTAACAAAGGAACAAGGCACAGCGCTTGCCAAAAAAGGACAAGACGTGTTTTTCAAAATAGAAAATTCACCTAAACCTATCATTGCATGTGTTAATGGATTCGCATTGGGTGGTGGTTGCGAATTAGCAATGGCTTGTCATTTTATTATTGCTTCAGAAAGTGCAGTATTTGGACAGCCCGAGGTTAATTTGGGAATTATGGTAGGTTATGGTGGTTCTCAAAGGCTTACCCAACGAGTTGGAAAAGGCCGCGCCATGGAATTAGTTATTACGGGCAAAACCATAAATGCCACTCAGGCTATGAATTATGGATTAGTGAACTATGTGGTTCCACAAAGCGAATTACTAGACAAAGCCTTTTCTATATTAAAAGTGTGTCATACCAAAGCACCACTAGCAGTGGCTAATTCTATCAAAGCTATCAATGCTGCCTGGAACGAGTCAGAAAATGGCTATGAAGTGGAAGCTAAATTATTTGGAGCATGTTTTGCAACTTCCGATTGTAAGGAAGGTATTCAAGCATTTATTGAAAAAAGGAAACCGGTATTTAAAGGAAATTAAAAAAAGTAATTATGGAATATAGAATTGAGAAAGATACGATGGGTGAAGTGAAAGTACCTTCACACGTATATTGGGGCGCACAAACACAGAGAAGCATTGAGAACTTTAAAATCGCGCAGGACATTAATAGAATGCCGAAAGAGATTATTCGTGCATTTGCCTATTTAAAAAAAGCTGCTGCTTTAACCAATTTTGATGCTGGTGTTTTGCCAAAAGAAAAATGTGATTTAATTGGCCAAGTATGTGACGAAATATTAGCAGGAAAATTAGACGACCAATTTCCATTAGTCGTATGGCAAACAGGAAGTGGCACACAAAGCAATATGAACATGAACGAAGTAATTGCGTATCGTGCTCATGTAATTAAAGGTGGAAGCTTACTTGATCATGACAAGTTTTTACACCCGAATGATGATGTAAATAAATCACAGTCCTCTAACGACACTTTCCCAACTGCAATGCACATTGCGGCATATCAAATTTTAAAAGAAACGACCCTTCCTGGTATCACGGCTTTAAAAAATACGTTGGATGCAAAGAGTGCCGAGTTTATGCATATTGTAAAAATTGGTCGTACCCATTTTATGGATGCTACCCCACTTACCTTGGGGCAAGAAATTAGCGGTTATGCAAGTCAATTAAAGCATGGCCTTAAAGCCATTGAAAATACATTATCACACTTAAGTGAATTAGCATTAGGGGGCACTGCTGTTGGTACAGGAATTAACACGCCAAAGGGCTATTCCGAAAATGTAGCAAAACATATTGCCAACCTAACGGGCTTGCCTTTCATTACTGCTGAAAATAAATTCGAGGCATTGGCTGCACATGATGCGATTGTAGAAACACATGGCGCATTAAAAACAGTAGCTGTTAGTTTAATGAAAATTGCAAACGATGTGCGTATGCTTTCTTCAGGACCAAGAAGTGGTATTGGAGAATTATTTATTCCCGATAATGAGCCAGGTTCTTCCATCATGCCCGGCAAAGTAAACCCTACCCAATCCGAAGCTTTAACTATGATTGCTGCTCAGGTTATGGGCAATGACGTTGCCATTAACGTAGGCGGGTCAATGGGACATTTTGAATTAAACGTGTTTAAACCTGTTATGATTTATAACTTTTTACATAGTGCGCGTTTAATTGGTGATGGTTGTGTAAGCTTTAATGAAAAATGTGCAATTGGCTTAGCGCCTATCGAAGCGAATATTAATAAGCATGTGAACAATAGCTTAATGTTAGTGACTTCCCTAAACACTAAAATTGGTTATTATAAGTCAGCAGAGATTGCTCAAAAAGCACATAAAGAAGGAACAACCTTAAAAGAAATGGCTGTTAAATTAGGCTATGTTACCCCTGAGGAATTTGATGCATGGGTAATTCCTAAAGACATGGTTGGACTTTAGTAAGAATAGTTTTTAAAATTACGTAGCAAAAAACTCAACCCTCGACACTCACTGCGCATGCTCGAATGATTGTCTCGGATTGAGTTTTTTGCTTCACTAAAATGCAATACGGTAATTAGTTACTGAGCCCTGAGGAATTAAGTCAAAAGAAAAAAATATAATATTCACCTTGATAATTTAATAAACGCGTTCGCCCCCAATATAAGTCTTCAACACTTTAACCTGAAGAACACTGTCCGTAGAAACTTTCATTAAATCTTTATCGAGTAAAATAAAATCGGCCTTTTTGCCTATTTCCAAACTACCTACTTGTTTTTCCATTCGGTTTGCTTTTGCTGCCCAAATAGTCATGCCACGTAGGGTTTGTTCACGCGTTAAGGCGTTTTCCATTTGAAAACCACCAGCGGGAAATCCTTTACTATCTTGCCTAGCAACGGCTGCTAAGAATGTTTTAAAAGGATTAATTTCTTCCACAGGAAAATCGGTACCTAATGGCAACCAATTGTTTTGTTCCAATAATTGTTTATAAGCGTAGCCTCCTTTTAATCTTTCTGCACCCAATCTTTCCCCTGCCCAATACATATCACTTGTGCCATGTGTTGGTTGCACTGAAGGTATAATACTATTATCCCAAAAATAATGAAAGTCGTTTGGATTAATAATTTGCGCATGTTCAATTCTCCAACGTTTATCATTCTTCCCTTTTAAATATTTTGCATATACTTTTAGAATAACCCTATTAGCACTATCTCCTATAGCATGTGTACACATTTGGAAATCGGTATTAATTAACTTAGCAGCTACTGAATCAAAATGCGCTTCGCTACTTAATAAAAATCCAGACCAATTTTTTTGATCCGCATACGGTGCTAATAAACAAGCCCCTCTTGAACCCAAAGCGCCGTCACCATATACCTTTACCCCCTTTACCATTAGTTTGTCCGTAACAAAACCGCCATCCGTAAAGTACTTTGAAGTATACGTGCTAGGCTGGTCACTCAACATCACATATAAACGCATTTTTAAGTCGTTACTTTTTTGTAACTCATCTATTCTGTCAACGTCCGTTGGACTTAATCCGCAATCAGTAACCGTAGTTAATCCCGTAGCAAAACAATTTTGTTGTGCAGCAGTTAGCCAGTTTTTATAATCTTGTTTCGTTGCGGCTGGTATTTTACTAGTAACCAAATCCACTGCATTGTCAATTAATAAACCGGTAAGTTTTCCCTTATCAACCACAATAGCACCTCCTAATATAGTTTGCCCTACTTTCAAACCCGCCAAATTTAATGCAGTTTGATTGGCAATGCTTGCATGACCGTCGACACGTTGTAATATTACTGGGCGGTTGGGAAATAACACATTCAACTCCGCGTTTGTAGGAAATGATTTTCCGGGAAACCTGTTCTGGTCCCATCCCCTTCCTGTTATCCATGTATTGCCAGGATGCTTAGTAGCAAAATCCTGAATGCGTTGCAATGCTTCTTCCCATGAATTTACAAACATTAAATCCACGGAATATAAAGCTTGTCCATAACCCATGAAGTGTGCATGCGCGTCAATAAAACCAGGGTACACAGGCATGCCCTTTGCATTCACCACACTATCGGCTTGGTATTCTTTAAGGATATCATCATCAGTCCCAATCGCTACTATTTTCCCGTCCTGTATAGCCATAGCCTCTGCAACCGCAAAATTGCTATTGACTGTGTAAATTTGTGCATTATGTACAATTAAATCCACTCTTTGATTAATACAAGCACTGAATAGCATTAAAAATGCAAAACCAAATATGTTACGCATACAATTAGTTTAATGAAAATAAAATTAAGTAAAAAATAACCACTTAAGCAAAAAGCAATAATTAGTGTAGTAACTCACATGGCTTTAAACCAGTATGTTTTTTAAATGCAGCCGAAAAGTGAGATATGGAAGAATAACCCAATAATGCAGATACATCGGTAACACTCAATGACTTCTCATACAATAAGTATTTTGCATGCTCCATCCTTTGCTGTTGGTAAAAGTCAAATATGGTAGTACCGAAAATTTCTTTGAACCCTTTCTTTAGGTAACATTCATTCATCGCTACTTTACGGCTCAACTCTTTTATCGTGATAGGATCTCCTATATGTTGTAATAAAATTTCGCGTGCTTTGTATATACTGTCTTTGCCTCTTTCGTCTGCTAAAAACTTGCAAGTAAACCCTTCTTCTTTTTCTTCATCTACTACACTCTCTAAACTACGGAGTAGTAATTCATGTATTTTAGCATTGATAAAAATATTCTCCAAAGATCCACTATAACTATGGTTTAGCACTTCATCTAAAATTTTTCGCTTATTCAAACTCAATGGGAAAATTTTAGTAAACGCATTAGGAAGTTTGAATGCTAATAGCTCGTCCTTTGTTGTAGTCAACTTTACATTGTGCACAAACTGTTGTAAAAAGGTGGACGTAAAATGAAAAGAAAATATATCAATAGTGCGCAGTGGTCCATCACATTCCTCGGTAGGCAATTGTGTACAATTACCACATAATTTATTACTGCAATACCTATTACCTGAAATACAGAACCTTAATTCTAAAAAATTATCCTCGGGGCGACTAGCGTTATAATGATAGACAAACATGCCCGTATCTTCAGCATCCCATGCACTTTGGGCAAGTAGCCGATGAATGGTATACTGGGTTGAACCTGGAATATTTTGTTCCTTGTTGTAAAGCAACGCCATACCTGCAAAACCATTGGGCTTGTTCACCTGTTTTAATATGTCTAATGCTTGATTCACCGAATACAAATTTAATGTATAAACATTAAAAGGGTTTAAATTGTTCAAATCATGACACAAAAATGACCAAGTATTGTCATTTTTCAACAATACTATTGAGACCATTTTCTACAATGCCCATAAAGGGTATTTTAAGCCGTTTCTAGCCACTTTAAGGTATTCACAAAATCACTAAAATGGGGATAACTATCGTTGCCTAAATTCAGGCTTAAACCCTTAATTTTCTTAAGTTTGTATGCATTCTGAATGCCTATAAAAACAACAAAATTTCAATCATTTTATGTCAGAAGATTTACAATCTAGCGAATCCGCAGAAAACAAGAATTACGGTGCCGATAGTATACAAGTTTTAGAGGGCTTAGAGGCCGTTCGAAAAAGGCCCGCAATGTATATTGGTGATATTGGATCAAAAGGCTTGCACCATCTTGTATATGAAGTAGTAGACAACTCTATTGATGAAGCTTTAGCTGGTTACTGTTCCCATATTGAAGTAGTCATTCATACTGATAATTCAGTAAGTGTCCAAGACAATGGCCGTGGTATTCCTACAGCAATGCACTCAAAGGAAAAAAAATCTGCACTGGAAGTAGTAATGACCGTATTGCATGCTGGAGGCAAGTTTGATAAAAATACTTATAAAGTTTCAGGTGGTTTACACGGCGTGGGTGTGAGTTGTGTTAACGCATTAAGTAGTAAATTATTAGTTACTGTTGAAAGAGAAGGAAAAACATTTGAACAAGAATATAGTATCGGTATTCCTAAATACGCAGTAAGAGAAACTGGGACTAGTAGTAAAACTGGTACTAGGGTTCACTTCTGGCCCGATCATTCTATTTTCCAAGAAACAGTTTACCGTAAAGAAATCTTAGAAGGACGCTTACGCGAACTTTCTTACTTAAATAAGCGTATTAATATTACACTTACCGATTTGCGAGAACTAGACGAAAACGGCGCACCTTATGTAAATGTTTTTTACAGCGAAGGGGGTATAGTGGAATTTGTACAAATGTTAGATAAGAATGGTAATAGAACGCCAATTATCTCACAACCATTATATGTTGAGGGCTTAGATGAAGCTTCTAATGTAATGGTAGAAGTTGCATTAACCTACAATGACGATTTCAAAGAAAATATATTTTCGTACGTAAATAATATTAATACGATTGAAGGTGGTACGCACGTAACCGGCTTCAGAACTGCACTTACACGTGTATTTAAAAGCTACGGTGATAAAGAAGGTTTATTTGAACGTGCAAAAGTAACTGTAGAAGGTGATGACTTTAGAGAAGGCTTAAGTGCTATTATTTCTGTTAAAGTGCCTGAGCCTCAGTTTGAAGGTCAAACAAAAACTAAATTAGGTAATAGTGAAGTAAGTGGTGTAGTGCAAACTACCGTTTCAAGAGTATTAGAAGCATACTTGGAGGAGAACCCTAAAGAAGCTAAATACGTTATCTCTAAAATTATTTTAGCTGCTCAGGCACGTGTTGCTGCAAAGAAAGCACGTGA
>CAJATB010000195.1 GCA_903944755.1 uncultured Bacteroidota bacterium | reverse complement strand
CCTGCACCTGGAACACATACAGTTACCTATACTTCCCCTATTGACACAATTGAAATTACACATACCGCACATACTAGAAAAGGTTTTGCATCAGGAGCGATTTTAGCTGCTGAATTTGCAAATAAAAAAAGTGGTATATTTAATATGAAACATGTACTAGGATTATAATTATGCTATCTAAAAAAACGCAATACGCATTACAAGCTCTATCTTATATGGTAGAAAAGAACAGCGAGGTTCCTTTGCTTATTGCTGAAATTGCTGCTGCAAAAAATATACCCCTTAAGTTTTTAGAAAACATCCTGCTTGAATTAAAAAAAGGGGGATTCTTGGAAAGTAAAAAAGGTAAGCATGGGGGCTATTTTTTTGCAATACCCCCACAGAAAATAAAACTTTCTGCTATTTTTAGGATAATTGAAGGCCCAATTGCTTTATTACCTTGCGTGAGTTTAAATTTTTATGAAAAGTGCGCCAATTGCAATGAAAAAAAGTGTGGGATTAATAGGGTTATGGCCGAAGTAAGGGATAATACCCTAGCCATATTAGACAAGCGTACTGTTGCCGACTTGGTTTTTAATAAGTAAACCTAGTAACCCACTAAAAGCTTTACAGCTCCTCATTATTTGCAGGCTATTTAGGTAATAAAGTCAAGCTTTTCTTAGTGTGCTTTATTCATTATCTTTGACACGCAAATTAAACACTATGAATCCTGCTTTTTTACAAGACTTATTTAAGTCACAGACATACGACCCAAACAATTTTTTCTTAATTGCAGGCCCTTGTGTGGTAGAAAGTGAAGAAATTGTAATGGAAATTGGCGAAAAAGTGTCTACTATTTGTAAAAACTTAGGCATCCCCTATGTATTTAAAGCAAGCTACAGAAAAGCAAATAGAACAAGTGCAAATTCATTCACTGGAATTGGAGATGGTACCGGAATGGAATTAATAAAAAAAGTAGGCGCAAAATATAATGTACCAACTACATCAGACATTCATGCACATGAAGAAGCTGCAATTGCTGCCGAGTTTATTGATATTTTACAAATACCTGCATTTTTATGTCGTCAAACTGATTTATTAATTGCAGCTGCACAAACAGGCAAAATTGTAAATGTAAAAAAAGGACAATTTCTTAGTGGTGATTCAATGAAATTCGCGGTTGATAAAATAAAATTAGCTGGAAACGATAAAATAATGCTAACAGAAAGAGGTAATACTTTTGGCTATCAGGACTTAGTAGTGGACTATCGTAATATTCCTGCAATGAAAGTAAACAATGTGCCAGTTATAATGGATTGTACGCATTCACTTCAACAACCAAATCAGACAAGTGGTATTACCGGTGGGAACCCCGCATTAATTGAAACAATTTCAAAAGCTGCAATCGCAACTGGGGCCGACGGCTTATTCATTGAAACACATCCAAATCCTGCTGTTGCTAAAAGTGATGGTGCCAATATGTTAAGACTAGATTTATTAGAGCCCCTTTTAGAAAAATTAGTCCGCTTAAGGAAAGCTGTTATTTAAAGGATATAAGTTGCGTTTTAACTAATTGTAAAGTACTAGAAATGCTTTAGAGGATTGCGCTTCCCCAAAAGAATGTATTTTTTAATACGCATCCAGAAAGCTAAAATCATGTATACAACCACTGGAGAACCTAGCGTAAGAAATGAAATGTAAATAAACCACATTCTTATTTTAGTGCTAGCAATACCCAATCGTTCTCCCATTGCTGAGCAAACGCCAAAAGCATGTAATTCTACAAAATTTCTCATCTTTCGCATTATTCCGGAATTAGTTTCTTAATTCAAAACTATTGAAAAAAGTGGACATAAAGTGCATTTTTTGGTCAGGAGGCAGCCCATTTTGACTTACCTTTACGGCAGTTTTTAACTACAAAACCTTTACCTATGGCTTTTGATATTGAGATGATTAAAAAAGTGTATGCTGAAATGCCAGCAAAAGTGGAAGCAGCTCGACAATTGTTGGGCCGTCCATTGACTTTATCAGAGAAAATTCTATTTTCTCATTTACATGGTGATCAGCAATTAGCCCCTTTTGAAAGAGGTGGATCTTATGTCGATTTTGCACCAGACCGTGTAGCTATGCAGGACGCAACTGCGCAAATGGCTTTATTACAATTTATGCAAGCAGGCCGCCCAAAAGTAGCTGTGCCAAGTACAGTACATTGCGACCACTTAATTTCTGCAAAAGTAGAAGCAAAACAAGATTTACAAGTTGCAACAACTGAAAGTAAAGAAGTATATGATTTTTTAGCTTCTGTTTCAAACAAATATGGTTTGGGATTTTGGAAACCAGGTGCAGGTATTATTCACCAAGTAGTATTAGAAAATTATGCATTCCCAGGTGGCTTAATGATAGGTACCGATTCTCACACAGTGAACGCTGGTGGTTTAGGTATGTTAGCCATTGGTGTTGGTGGAGCTGATGCTTGTGATGTAATGGCAGGACTGGCATGGGAATTAAAATGGCCTAAACTAATTGGTATTAAATTAACAGGCAAGTTGAGCGGATGGACTGCTCCTAAGGATGTGATTTTAAAAGTGGCTGGTATTTTAACTGTGAAAGGTGGAACTGGTGCTATTGTTGAATATTTTGGTGAAGGGGCAACAAGCATGAGTTGTACAGGTAAAGGAACCATTTGTAATATGGGTGCCGAAATTGGTGCTACTACCTCAACCTTTGGTTATGATTCAAGTATGAGTCGTTATTTGGCTTCTACTGGTCGCGCCGATGTAGCCGCTTTGGCTGATACTGTTGCTGCACACTTAACTGCAGATGCAGAAGTGTATGCAAACCCAGAAAAATACTTTGATGAAGTAATTGAAATTGATTTGAATACTTTAGAACCACACTTAAACGGACCATTCACTCCAGATTTAGCAACGCCTATTTCTAAAATGAAAGAAGTGGCTTTAGCTAACGGATGGCCAACTAAAATTGAAGTGGGCTTAATTGGTAGCTGTACAAACTCTTCTTACGAAGATATAAGTCGTGCAGTAAGTTTAGCAAAACAAGTAGCTGAAAAAGGGTTGACTACTAAGGCCGAATACATGATCACTCCAGGTTCTGAACAAGTAAGATACACTATCGAAAGAGACGGTTTCTTAGACGTATTTAGCAAAATTGGCGCGAAAGTTTTTGCAAATGCATGTGGTCCTTGTATAGGAATGTGGGAGCGTGTAGGTGCTGAGAAAAAAGAAAAAAATACCATTGTACATTCTTTCAATAGAAACTTTGCAAAGCGTGCCG
The DNA here is from genome assembly GCA_903944755.1 of uncultured Bacteroidota bacterium. Lineage (GTDB taxonomy): Bacteria > Bacteroidota > Bacteroidia > Chitinophagales > Chitinophagaceae > Sediminibacterium. The sequence continues at coordinate 2,616 of CAJATB010000195.1, read as the reverse complement.
ACGGTAACCCTAATACCTATGCATTTGTGGGTTCTCCTGAACTAGTAACTGCGTTAGCCATTGCTGGCGATTTAACTTTCAACCCATTAACAGATACTTTAACAAACGATAAAGGCGAACAAGTAAAATTGGACCCTCCTACCGGTGACGAATTACCATTAAGAGGTTTTGCAGTAGAAGATGCTGGTTTCCAAGCACCGGCTGAAGATGGTTCAAATGTAGTAGTTGCAGTGGACCCTACTTCTAAGCGTTTACAATTATTAGATCCGTTTACTGCATGGGAAGGAACAGATTTAAAATCATTAAAACTTTTGATTAAAGCAAAAGGAAAATGTACAACGGATCATATTTCTATGGCAGGTCCATGGTTAAAGTTTCGTGGTCATTTGGATAATATTTCCAATAACTTATTAATTGGTGCTGTAAATTTCTTCAATGAAAAAACAGACAATGTTAAAAGCCAAGTCAACGGAAATTACGATACCGTACCAAATACACAACGCGCTTACAAAGCTGCTGGTGTTGGAACGATTGTAGTAGGAGACGAAAACTATGGCGAAGGAAGTTCAAGAGAGCACGCTGCAATGGAACCGAGACATTTAGGTGTGCGCGTTGTATTGACTAAATCCTTTGCACGTATCCATGAAACCAACTTGAAAAAACAAGGTATGTTGGCATTGACTTTTGCAAACAAAAACGATTACGACCAAATTTTAGAGGACGACACTATTGACATTATTGGATTGACGGAGTTTACACCAGGCAAACCACTTACTATTGTATTGACTCATAAAGACGGCAGCACTTATTCTTTTGAAGCAAACCATACTTATAACCAACAACAAATTGAGTGGTTTAAAGCAGGTGGTGCATTAAACATCATTAGGAAGCAAGTGGCTGGATAGTATTTGACGGGCTTTTATAATTATTTAAATACCTCTGATAACTCAGAGGTATTTTTTTTACCTTTAATGAATGATAAATACAGCACTAGTTTCTTTTGGAATGAGCGGGAAATTATTCCATGCTCCTTTTATTGAAAGCAACCCAAATTTTAATTTAGTGGGTAGTTGGGAGCGCTCCACAAAAAATATTGAAGCAGCTTACCCTGGCACAAAATCTTATACCAGTTACGAGGAATTATTGTCCGACCCTACTATTGATTTAGTAATTGTAAACACCCCTAACGACACACATTTCGCCTATACTAAAAGTGCATTACTGGCAGGCAAACATGTAGTATGTGAAAAAGCATTTACCATTACATCTGTTGAAGCACAAGCGTTAGAAGAATTGGCTCAAAAGAAAGGCTTGCAATTAGCAGTATATCAAAACAGAAGATATGATGCCGATTTTTTAACACTTCAAAAATTAATAAATGAAGGTGAAATAGGCGATTTATTAGATATTCAAATTTCCTTTGAGAGATACCGCACAAACTTAAGCCCCAAGGCGCACAAGGAGGCCGTAACGCCAGGTGCAGGTTTATTATACGATCTTGGTCCACATTTAGTAGATCAAGCTATTTTATTATCCGGCATGCCATTAGCAGTATTTGCAGACATTAGAATTACGCGTAAGGTATCCTTAGTGGATGATTATTTCACCATGATATTGTATTACCCAACGCATAGAATTACGCTTACAAGTGGCATGGTATTTATGACACAGTTGCCTGGTTATAAAGTGTATGGTTCCAAAGGAAGTTTCATCAAAAACAGATCCGACATTCAAGAAACCAAATTAATCGCAGGGGAAAAACCAAATAGTTCAAATTGGGGCGAGGAAGCGGAGGCAGATTATGGCACTTTGTATACTGATCATAATGGACTTATCACCAATCGAGTAGTAACAAGTGTCCCGGGCAACTACGGACTATTTTACGAGAAAATGGCGGACGCTATTTTAAACAATAGACCTGTTCCAACAAGTGCACAAGAAGGTAAAAATATTATTCGAGTGTTGGAAGCTGCACGTAATAGTGCTTTTAATAAAAGAGTCGTAGGAATATAATATGGCACACCCCTATTTAAAGGAAATTAAAAAGATATTTGCATCGAATGCCAACGCCGTCGTAGCAAAAGGTGCAAAAGCCTATTTACTGAACCAGTTTGAATTTTATGGTATTAAAACTCCATTGAGAAGAAAACTAAGTAAGGAGTTTTATAAATCACACCCTATTGCTAATCATAATGAAATAAGCATAGTTGTCAAAGAGTGTTTTGAAGAGCCGCAAAGGGAACTGCATTATTTTGCGATAGAATTACTAGGGTATCATAAAAAATTATGGTCCATTAAAACATTGACCCTTATTGAATGGATGATAACCCATTATAGTTGGTGGGAGACAGTGGACAGCACCAATACACATGTGATAAGTAAATTCTTTTTGGCTTACCCTGAATATATAGAAGACTATACTTATAAATGGAATCGTTCTAATAACAAATGGCTAAAACGTATTAGTATTTTGTTTCAACTTACTTATCGCGACAAAACCAATACAGCCCTACTCACTGAATACATTGAGTATACTCAGTTAGAGGAAGATTTTTTCATTCGCAAAGCAATTGGCTGGGCTTTACGTGCTCATGCTTACACAGATGCTAAATGGGT
>CAJATB010000194.1 GCA_903944755.1 uncultured Bacteroidota bacterium | reverse complement strand
TCATATTCTCCTGGTGTTGCACTAACAAAAATTGTTTGACCAACGATACTTTCAAATTCATTAAAATTTAATGGGCGATTGTCTATTGCGCTTGGTAAGCGAAATCCAAATTCCACCAAATTCATTTTTCTACTCCTGTCTCCGCCATACATACCAGAGATCTGTGGTATGGTTACGTGACTTTCATCAATGACACATAAAAAATCTTTAGGAAAATAGTCTAATAAACAAAACGGTCTTGTACCCGGCTTTCTTCGATCAAAAAACCTTGAATAATTTTCTATCCCTGTACAATAACCCAACTCCTTAATCATTTCTATATCATATTCAACACGTTCTTTTATTCTTGCGGCTTCTACATGCTTTCCCACATTCTTAAAATATTCTACCTGTGCAAGCATCTCATCCTGAATTTCAATAATAATTTCTTGCATTATATCCTTGGGTGCCAAATATAAATTAGCCGGAAAAATAGCCACGTTCTCCATGGACTCTATTCTTTTCATCGTTTCAATTTCAATACGCTCTATTTCTTCAATCTCATCACCAAAAAAAGTAATTCTGTAACCATAGTCCACATAAGGCAATCGAATATCAATAGTGTCTCCATTCACTCGAAACGAACCTCTATCAAAATCAGTAACGGTTCGGTGATAGGTGCTATTTACCAATGCGTGTAAAAACGCTTGGCGCGCCATGATCATGCCTTTTTGAATACGTATAATACCATTTTCATATTCAGTGGGGTTTCCCATACCATAAATACAACTAACACTCGCAACAATGATAATATCTCGTCTTCCGCTTAATAGGTGTGCGGTTGCTTGTAACCTAAGCTTGTCTAACTCCTCGTTAATACTAAGGTCTTTTTCTATATAAACACCAGAACTCGGCAGGTAAGCTTCTGGTTGATAATAATCATAATAAGAAACAAAATAGCCAACTGCATTATTAGGAAAGAATTGTTTGAATTCTCCATAAAGCTGGGCTACTAATGTTTTATTGTGCGTGAGCACAAGTGTTGGCTTTTGTGTGTTTTGAATCAGGTTTGCAATGGTAAAGGTTTTACCACTACCCGTAACGCCTAATAAAGTCTGAAACCTTTCCCCCTCTATTATAGCCTTGGTTAGCTGCTCAATTGCTGTGGGCTGGTCGCCAGAGGGTGTATAATTAGATTGTAATTGGAAGGGCATGGTCAAATTTACGAACTATTAAACCTTTCTGTTTAAATAGTGCGTGTAGTTTGGGAGTTCGTATTCGTACACGTCCTTCATGAGGTTGGATGTCATTAAGAAGTCGGCGGTAGTCCTGTCACAAGCCATGGGTAAATTCCAGGCAACAGCTAGGCGCAAAAGCGCCTTTACATCACTATCGTGTGGTTGCGCTTCCATGGGGTCAAAAAAGAAGAAAACAACGTCAATATCGCCCGTAGCAATCATTGCTCCAATTTGTTGATCACCGCCTAGTGGGCCGCTCAATAATTTGGTCACAGGTTGGTCAAGCGCTTCTTCAACCAACCTGCCCGTAGTACCCGTGGCAACTAAAGAGTGTTTTGATAACGCTATTTTATTGTGCACAGCCCATTCAATTAAATCCTTTTTTTTATTGTCATGTGCAATAAGTGCTATTCTTTTTCTTTTTTCTAGTCTTCTAATGTTTGGATTCATACTTAAGGGTCCTTGATGTTTCAATCGGTTTAAGGCTAATAGGTAATTTTTTTACTTAATAGTATAATAGACGCTAAGGTAATTAAAATTATTGGTAGGGGTATGTGTAAAAAATAAAGAATAGAAAACAATAGGCCTAAAAATATGGGGTAGGTAAAAAGTAAAACACTAAAAAGTACCGAATCAAAAAACACCGTTTCTTTGGTTTTATTAGCAACCCAATTATAAATAAATTTATAATATGGTTTGTATAAATAATATAGTGGTGTTTTTTTGAAATTTGTTTTTAGTGCTGGTTGAATTGTGTTTTCTTTTAAAACAATAGTTGCCATTTTATTAAATAAAACACGATCGCTTGAAGTTAAAATTTGTTTATTGAAATTAAAATTAGAAATACTAATATTAACTATTTTTCCAATGCCGCGTAATTGGTTATAAGCAATACCTATGGCCTGTACCGCAGGAAAAACTCCTTTTTCTTGTACTCCTTCTAAAATTCGTGCTGTACCCTTTTTAAGTGGTTGTAATTCGTGTGAATTAATACAAGTTCCTTCTATAAAAATTAAAACAGCTTCTCCCTTTATTAATAATTTAATAGATGCTTTAAAAGTAGAATCATTTAAGTGTAAATTTTCTTTTCCTTCTCTTAGCCTATAAACAGGAATCATATTAAGTGTCGATAATAAAAAGCGGAAAATTGGTTTATTAAAAACATCTCCTCTCGCTAAAAAATATACTCTTCTATTATAATTAGAGGCAATTATTATAGCGTCTAAAAAAGAATTAGGGTGATTTGCAAAAATTAATAATGGCCCTTTTTTTGAAAAGAGGTGTTTGTTTTTAATATGAATATTATTACAAAACAACCAAAGTGCAGCCCTTATAATAATTTTTAAAAGATAAATCAATCTAGATATGTTTCTATAAATATAAAAAAACCGCACCATAAATGATGCGGTTTGTACCTACTAACCTTTAAAAAACAAGTTTACTATATTCTTATTTCGCAGCTTCTTCTAGTTTAGCCGCAATTTTTGCTCTGATTTTCGCCTCTATCTCGTTGGCCATTTCTGGATTGTCGTGTAAAATTGTTTTTACCGAATCCCTTCCCTGACCTAGTTTATTACTATCATAACTAAACCAGCTTCCGCTCTTTTGAATAATCTCTAATTCAACACCCATATCAATAATTTCTCCTATTTTACTAATTCCTTCTCCAAAAATAATTTCAAATTCTGCAGCTCTAAAAGGAGGGGCAACTTTATTTTTAACCACTTTTACTTTTACTCTGTTACCTATTGCGGCATCGCCGTCTTTAATTTGAGCCATTCTTCTAATATCTAAACGAACAGAAGCATAAAATTTTAATGCATTACCACCTGTTGTTGTTTCAGGGTTACCAAACATAACACCAATTTTTTCACGCAATTGGTTAATAAAAATACAAATGGTACCTGTTTTATTAATTGTTGCCGTTAATTTTCTTAATGCTTGAGACATTAAACGTGCATGTAAACCCATTTTAGAGTCACCCATTTCCCCTTCTAATTCGCTTTTTGGTACTAAAGCAGCTACTGAATCTATTACAAGTACATCAATTGCTCCTGATAAAATTAAACGGTCAGCAATTTCTAAAGCTTGCTCCCCGTAATCAGGTTGAGAAACTAATAGGTTATCAACATCAACACCTATTTTTTTAGCATAAGCACTATCAAAAGCATGTTCAGCATCGATAATAGCACATAATCCACCTTTTTTCTGCGCTTCTGCTATAACATGAATTGCTAAAGTTGTTTTACCTGAAGACTCTGGTCCGTATATTTCTACAATTCTTCCTTTTGGTAAACCACCTATTCCTAACGCAGTATCTAGCCCAATTGAGCCTGTTGAAATTACTTCATGTGGTTCTTGGCTTCGCTCGTTTAACATCATGACACTACCTTTTCCGTAGTCTTTGTCAATTTTATCCATTGTTAGTTTTAAGGCCTTTAGTTTTTCTGCGTTAATCATGGTTAGTCGTTTTATATTTTCTTTAATATTTATGTGAAGATAGGGATAAACTGTTAATAAACTAAATATTTTAGTAATTTATTTACTAATTAGCTTAGTTTTTTATTAATTTTTCACATATATTATTGATTATCAATTAATTATTTAATTAGTAATAAATTTAGTATTTTATGTAATGCTAAATTTATGTATTTATCGGATCATAAAAGGGTTGTTTTAATAGGATGGAATAAAAGTAGTTTATTTTGATTTAGAGTATAAAAAAGGAAATGTGGATTTCTACTGTAGTATTAAGTTCTAATACATTTATATAAACAAACTAATACTATTACGGCTGTGTATAAGTGTATATCTTAATTATACACAGTTTATTTTTAATCTATATGTTGTTTATTATAAACTATGAATTATCTCTATTATGTAATAATAGTTAGTATAATAGAATTCTACAGTTTCACTTAACTTTTTTATAATTTTAGAATAATTTTTTTAATCAACAGTTTATACACTGTTAATTAACGGGTATAAACTTCACGGTTTTTTAGTAAAAACGTATTTCTTCTTAATTCCTAATGTACTTATTCTATAGTTATTAAGGATTATTCACGCAAAAAGGGGCGATATCCACCATTTTTTTATTTATCCACCGAACCCTTGTGTATTATTATATACCAATATACTTAAAAAATACACTGATATTTAATCCCTAGTTGCATATTCATACTCAGAAACCATTATTTTTGCAACCTTATATTAATAATAGAACTATGTCAATTATTCAGAACATTAGAGAAAAAGGAACGTGGATTATTTTCACAATTATTGTAATCGCCCTAGTTGCATTTATTCTACAAGATGGTGCAAATAGCGGTAGACGTAGTAATGATATCACTACACTTGGGCAAGTTAATGGGGAAGTAATTAATAAAGTTGATTTTGAAGAAAAATTGGACATTCAAGTTCAAAACTATGCTTCACAAGGAATTAAACGTGAGCAAATGATTGGTTATTTATGGAATCAAGAAGTTGACCGCCTTTTAGTAAAATCAGAAGAAGGTAAGCTAGGGTTAACGGTTGGCGCTAAAGAATTGTCCGATGTATTGTTTGGTAATGAGTCGCCTTTTAAACAAGAATTTACTGATAAGGTTACTGGTGAGTTTAAAGTGAATGATGCGAAACAAGCACTTGCTCAAATTAAGAAAAGTAAAAACCAAGATCAAATAAATCAAATTGAAAAGTTTTATATAGCTCCTTCAATTCAAAATAGAATTAGAAATAAATTTCAAGCTTTAATTGTTAAAGGGGTACAGGTTCCTAAATGGATGCTTGAGAAGCAATTTAATGAGTCTAATAGTATTGCTTCAATTACTTACATTAATGTTCCGTATAACACAATTTCAGATAGTGTAATAAAAGTTAGCGCCGAGGAAATTGCTACTTATTTAAAAGATAACGCTCCAGCTTACCAGGTGGAAGAAGGTAGTAGAAATATAAGCTTCGTTGGCTTTAACGCAAGTGCTTCTGGTGCTGATTCTGCAGCTGCTTTAGCTAATATTATTTCATTAAAAGATAGTTTTCTAAAAGCCTCAGACGCCGTTTCTTTTTTAAACAAAATTGGAACAGAGATACCCTTTTATAATAGTTATATTAGTGCAAAATCAATTCAAATTCCACAAAAAGATTCTATATTAAGGGTGGGTGTTGGTAATATATATGGTCCTTATGTGGATGCAAGAAATTACACAATTGCAAAAATTATAGGTACAAAACAATGGCCCGATAGTGCAAGTGTTAAACATATTTTAATTGCTACCGCTAACCCACAAACAGGAGCACTAATTAGAGAAGATAGTGTTGCAAAAAAATTAGCCGATAGTATTAATTATGCTATTGCAAGTGGTGCTTCTTTTGAATCATTGGTGGCAAAATATTCTGATGATGGCGGAAGCAAGACGAATGGTGGTAAATATGAAATGTTCCCACAAGCGCAAATGACTCCCGCTTTTAATGATTTCTCTTTTGATAATACAGTAGGCACAAGAGCGGTGGTTAAAACCGATTTTGGTTACCATGTAATTGAAATACTTAAACAAACTCAAAGAAACACAGCCTATAAAATTGCGTATCTATCAAAAAGCATTTTACCAAGTAATGAGACAATCAATACTGCTTCTACAGCCGCTGCACAATTTGCATCTGCCAGTAAAGACCTTAAATCTTTCAATGCTAATGCCGTTAAACAAGGGTTACAAGTTTTGCCAGCGGTTGGCATTAAAGAAAATGATTTTGAAATTCAGGGAATTGGTGAGTCCAGAACCTTTGTTCGTTGGGTTTTTGAAAAAGACGTTAATGATATTTCCGAGCCCTTTGAGATAGCCGATAATTATTATGTTGCTATAATTACTAGTGAAGAAAAAGCTGGCCTATTAAGTGTTGAAAGTGCTCGTCCGCAAGTTGAGGGTATTATTAGAGATCAAAAGAAGGCCGAAAAAATTAAAACTTCTTTAAAAGGCGCAAATTTAGAAGCTATTTCAATTAGTGCGAAAGCACCAGTTCAGTTTGCAGATAGTTTAAACTTCAATTATACAATGATTAACGGTATTGGTAACGAGCCTAAAGTATTAGGTGCTGCTTTTAATAAGGCCCTGGTAAATAAACCAAGTGCGCCAATTGCTGGAAATACTGGTGTTTTTGTTGTTTCTGTTAATTCAATCGGTACAAAAGCCCCTACACGGGATCCTACTTACTTTGCCGCAGATTTATTACAAAGAACTAGAAGTAATATGTTTAGGTCGAATATTGCTTTGAAAAAAATAGCTACAATTCAAGACAACAGGTCTAAACTATATTAATTGGTTTTTACACTAATTTAAAAGACCTCCGATTTTCGGAGGTCTTTTTTTATCCCTAAATCGAAAAGGCTTAAATGTCTATTTCCCTAATTTCTGCTTAATTTTGAACCATGTCAGAATTACTAAACAATAAGGTTGCCGATAGTGGTTTAATATCTATAGACTTAGCAAGTTTTATACCACCTAATGAAATTGTGTTATTTGACATTAAACCTTTTTTGTTTATGGAATTAATCTTGAAAGAGAAGGATTTCAGAGCGGCACTACAGAATGTAAACTGGCCAGTATTTGAAAATAAAATTGTTGGTATATATTGTTCTACTGATGCCATAATTCCTATGTGGGCAAATATGTTAATTGTTTCTTCTTTAACGCCGGTTGCTGAATCGGTTTATTTTGGTGACCTTAATAAAGTGCGTGAACAGGTTTTATTAAATAATATTGCTAAACTAAATGCAGCGGACTATACAGACCAAAGGGTTGTTATTAAAGGCTGTGGAGAAACACCGATTAGTGAATCTGCTTATGTTGCTATTACACATAAGCTGCGCCCTACTGTAAAAAGTATAATGTATGGTGAGCCTTGTAGTACAGTGCCCGTATATAAAAAGAAAAGCTAATTATTTTTTAGTCTTTAAAATAATTATTATTTTCAATTTCTTCCCTTACTTTTTCTGGTACTAAATATCTAATGGTAATACCCCCCTTTCTATTATTACGAATTAAGGTTGCCGATAGTTGCAATAAGGGTGCTTCTAAATAAACTAAGTTTGCACCATAGGTATCTAATATTTCAAACCCCTCTCGTCTATAAACAATGAGTCGGTAGTTTTTTATTATAGTTTCAAAATTTTTCCACTTAGGCAAGTTGTAAAAACTATCACCACCAAGAATCACAGAAAATTCATGTTGAGGATATTGTTCTGCTAAATAAGTGAGTGTATCAATTGTGTAAGAGGGTTTAGGTAATTTAAATTCTATATCTGATACGCGTAATTGATTATCTTCCTCTACTGCTATCTGTGCTAAATGTAAACGGTCGTACTCGTTTAATAAGGTGCTTTGTAATTTTTGTGGGTTCTGTGGAGACACTACCAGCCAAACCTGATTCAAGTCTGTATTGTTTGCAACATAACTTGCAACAATTAGGTGTCCATTGTGAATGGGGTTGAAGGAACCAAAAAACAAACCTATTTTCATATAACTAATTGATTAACAGCGATTAGTGTTTATTTTGAGAAATAAAAATAGTATCCGCCTCGTTCATTCTTAAACTTAATTGGTATCCAGCGACAGATATGCTTATTGGGTCGCCCAATGGAGCAACTTGTTCTACTGTTATTTCTTCACCCGGAATACAACCCATTTCCATAAGTTTTAAGAAGATGTCATCATTTTCAAACGAATGAATGGTTCCAGATTCTCCAATTTTTAGCTCAGATAGTTTCTTCATAATTATACAACAAAGATAGTTTGCTTTATTACACAAATTGTTACGAAATTTGGAGCAATAATTTAAATGTTATTGTATGTCTATTTCTTTTAATTCCGCAGACAAGAAAGCAACCCTTACACAAAGGAGCATGCTTAAACTATTTATAACCAAGCAAGTACGCAAGGAAGGTTTTGTAATTAACGATTTGCAATATGTTTTTTGTTCTGACAAATACCTACTTGACATTAATCGCCAGTTTTTAGATCATGACTATTACACCGATATTATAAGTTTTGACCTTTCCGAGGTTAAAGGACAATTGGTTGCAGAAGTTTATATAAGCATAGACAGGGTTAGAGATAATGCAATACAACTAGGAACAACTATTAAGGAAGAACTATTAAGGGTTATTTTTCATGGCGCCTTACACTTCTGTGGTTATAAAGACAAGAAACCCAAAGATGCGGCAATTATGAGGGCGATGGAAAACAAATGGATAAAGGCGTACTTGAAATAATTTAGTTAATAAAATGTTCCACGTGGAACACGAACCGGCATATGGAGTGATGATTGAAGAAAGATTGTATATATTGTTGTTTTAAGAACATTTTATACAAAGTGCTAATTGTCGATTAAAATAGTTACTATTTATTTAAAACTGTTCCACGTGGAACGCTTTTGAATAAAAATCAAACTTATATTTGCAACCTTATGTTTCCAAAATACAATGTCATAGTAGTGGGTGCTGGTCACGCTGGATGTGAGGCTGCAGCGGCCGCGGCCAACATGGGCAGCAAAGTGCTGTTGGTGACAATGAATATGCAAACAATTGCCCAAATGAGTTGCAATCCTGCTATGGGAGGAATTGCAAAAGGACAAATAGTGAGAGAAATAGATGCTCTTGGTGGATATAGCGGAATAGTAAGTGATATAAGTACTATTCAATTTAGGATGCTGAACAAAAGCAAGGGACCAGCAATGTGGAGCCCTAGGACACAAAACGACAGACATTTATTTGCAAGCAAGTGGAGGGAGATGCTTGAGCAAACCCCAAATATTGATTTTTACCAAGATTCGGTTCACGAACTTATTATTAAAAACAGCAAGGTTTGTGGTGTAAAAACTAGTCTTGGACATACTATAGAATCAGATGCGGTAGTTATTACTAGTGGAACTTTCTTAAATGGGATAATTCATATAGGGGAGAAACAAATAGGAGGAGGCCGTGTAGCCGAAAAAGCTGCTACAGGTATTACCGAACAGTTGGTTTCGTTTGGATTTGAATCGGATAGGCTTAAAACAGGAACGCCACCAAGGGTGGATGGCCGTAGCCTTGATTACACAAAAATGGAGGAACAAAAAGGGGATGAAGAGGTTGTTGGGTTTTCTTATATGGATATTCCAAGGGTAAAAGCCGCAGACCAGCGTTCTTGCCATATAACATATACCGATACCATTGTTCATGATATCTTAAAAACGGGTTTTGATCGCAGTCCAATGTACCAAGGTAGAATTGAAGGTGTTGGTCCAAGATATTGTCCAAGTATTGAAGATAAAATAAATCGATTCGCCGAAAGAGACCGGCATCAATTATTTGTGGAACCAGAAGGATGGAATACCTGCGAGGTTTACGTGAATGGATTCTCAACTAGTTTACCAGAAGAAGTACAGTACGAAGCGCTTCGTATGGTTCCTGGTTTTGCCCATGCAAGAATGTTTCGACCGGGTTATGCAATTGAATATGATTTCTTTCAACCGACGCAATTAAAATATACCCTAGAAACAAAGGCCCTAGAAAATTTATATTTCGCAGGACAAATAAATGGAACAACCGGGTATGAAGAAGCCGCATGCCAAGGAATTATGGCAGGCATAAATGCACACTTAAAAATAAACGAAAAAGCACCGCTTATTTTAAAACGAAGTGACGCTTATATTGGTGTTTTAATAGATGACTTAATTAGCAAGGGAACAAACGAACCTTACAGAATGTTTACTTCTCGTGCTGAATTCAGAACCCTATTGCGTCAGGACAATGCCGACATACGATTGACGGAAACAAGCTACAAGCTTGGTTTTGCGAGCGAAGCGCGAATGAGAAAAGTGGAAGAAAAAAAGGCACAAGTTGCAGCTATTAGAGAAATATTAACTACACATTCTATAGAACCTGCCGAGATCAACCCCTTTTTAACAAGTATTGAATCGGCAACTATTAATGAAAAACAAAAAGCCGCAAGAATTGTTTTACGTCCTAATATTAGCCTGCAACAAATAATGGATAATAGTGTTTCGCTGAATGAAATTTTAGGAGCAAAAAATATAGACTATTTAGAACAAGCCGAGATACAAGTTAAATATGAACGCTATATTGAAAAGGAACAAGAAATTGTAGAACGCATGGCATCGCTTGAGGATAAGCTTATCCCAGAAAGCTTTGATTATGACAAAGTAAATGCCCTTTCAATTGAAGCAATGCAAAAATTCAAAAAAATAAGACCACTAACATTAGGCCAGGCTAGCAGAATAAGCGGGGTGAATCCAAGTGATATTCAAATATTGATGGTTTTTATGGGACGCTAGCCCATTACAAAAACGGGCGTTTCCGTCCATCAAAAAAAAAGATCAAACGATTTATTCCCGACTTCTTTTTAGTAGCTTTAATACTATTCTAAATAATTTAAATTAGTCTCGTATGAAGCGAATTTTTTTATTAATTACCTTGTTAAGTGCTGGTGTAATTACTAAAGCTCAGGAGTCTTTCCCTATTAATGGTGTGAGGGACATTCGGTCTGGTTTGTATGCATTTACAAATGCTACTATTTTACAAAACGAAAAAACAAAGCTGGAGAACGCAACCTTGATCATTAAACAAGGGAAAATTATTGCGGTAGGGGTTGGCATAGCTATTCCTAATGATGCGGTAGTAGTTGACTGTAGTAAAAAATTCATTTATCCTTCATTCGTTGATGCGTTTACTGATTATGGTATTGCACCAAATAATCGTCCGGCTGGTGGATTTAATTATGGGGCTCCTGCACAATTTACTTCAAACAAAGAAGGTGCCTATAACTGGAACCAAGCAGTAAAGGCTGAACTAAATGCAGCAGATGTTTTTTCAAATGACGAAGCTTCGGCAAAAGCATTAAGAGCAAATGGTTTCGGCGCCGTGTTTACTCATATTAAGGACGGTATAGCAAGAGGCACAGGAGCGGTTGTTAGCTTAGGAGATGAAAGCGATAATATCTCCCTATTAAAAACAAAAGCAGCAGCAGTATATTCTTTTTCAAAAGGAACTTCTACACAATCTTACCCAAGTAGTTTAATGGGAAGCATTGCATTATTACGACAAACTTATTTAGATGCAAAGTGGTATCAAACAAAGCCAGCTGGTGAAGGCACTAATTTATCTTTAGAGGCGTTTAATTCAAATCAAAATATGCCGCAAATTTTTGCAGCCGATGATAAGTGGAGTACACTTAGAGCCGATAGAATTGGCGATGAATTTGGGGTACAGTATATTATTAGAGGTGGAGACAATGGATACCAAAGAATTGATGAGATGGCTAAAACAAAGGCGTCTTATATATTAGGTGTTGATTTTCCTACAGCAATGGATGTAGAAGATCCTAACGACGCGCGTTTTGTTTCTTTAGCAGATATGAAGCATTGGGAATTGGCGGCAACAAATTTAGCTGCTTATGAAAAAGCAAACATTCCGTTTAGTATTACGTCATCAGAAATGAAAGACGCAAAAAGTTTTTTAATAAATATTAAAAAAGCGATTGCTTTTGGATTAACAGAAACCAAAGCGCTTGAAGCGCTTACAAAAACGCCGGCAACACAATTGGGTGTGTATGACCAAGTGGGTTCTATAGAAGTGGGTAAATGGGCAAACTTTTTTATTAGCACCGAACCCGTCTTTGCAAGTAATGCAAAAATTATAGAGAACTGGGTACAGGGGAAAAAATATGAAGTTAACGTGGACGAGTGGAACAACCATAGTGGTAAATACAAATTAACGATTAATAACACAGGTGTAAATACCGAATATATTATTGAAGTTAAAAAGGACTTAACTACTTCAGTAATTGGTGTAGATACTTTAACCGCGAAATTAGCAATAGCTGAAAATATTGTTAAGCTAAGTTTTCCAACTAAAAAAGGAAAAGGTGCGGAACAAATTCGTTTAGGTGGAGCAGTGATTGGAACAGGTTGGTCTGGTATTGGTACCGATGCTACAGGAAATAAAACAACATGGACAGCAGTATTAACGGCGCCGGTGGTTGTGACCGCAGATGCTAAAAAAGCGGATGAAGTGGTTAAGCCTTTGGCAAAAGTAACCTTTCCTTTTACTGGATTTGGAAACGAAGTTATTCCAACACAAGAAACAATTTTAATTAAGAATGCAACTATTTGGACAAACGAAAAGGAAGGCGTGTTACAAAATAGTGATGTATTAATTAAGGGTGGCAAAATTGCAAAAGTGGGTAAAGGATTAAACGATGCAACCGCAACCGTTGTAGACGGAACAGGTAAGCACATAAGTGCGGGTATTATTGATGAGCATTCTCATATAGGTGCTTTGTCAATTAATGAGGGTGCGCAGTCGGTAACCAGCGAAGTGCGTATTGGCGACAACATGAACCCAGAGGACATTAATATATATCGTCAGTTAAGTGGTGGCGTTACTTCTTCTCATATTTTACACGGAAGTGCCAACACAATTGGTGGTCAAACACAATTGATGAAATTGCGTTGGGGTGCAACCGACGAGGGTATTAAGTTTGCTGGTGCAGACCCTTTCATTAAATTTGCTTTGGGTGAAAACGTAAAACGTACCACCTCCTCAAACAACAATCGTTTTCCTGATACAAGAATGGGCGTAGAAGAAGTATTGAATGATGCTTTTGACAGAGCGGTAGAGTACCAAGCGGCAATGAAAGCAAATCCAAACACAAGAAGAGATTTAGAATTAGAAACATTGGTAGAAATAATGAACAAGAAGCGTTTCATTACTTGCCACTCTTATGTACAAACAGAAATTACCTATGCAATGCGTATTGGTGAAAAATATGGTTTCCCTTTTAATACATTCACGCATATTTTAGAGGGTTATAAAGTTGCAGATAAAATGAAAGCACACGGAGCAAATGTTTCCACCTTCTCTGACTGGTATATGTATAAAGCCGAAGTACAAGATGCAATAGCATACAACGCTTCTATTATGCACAAGGTTGGTTTGAATGTTTGTATTAATTCAGATGATGCAGAAATGGCGCGTCGTTTAAATCAGGAAGCGGCAAAAGTGGTAAAATACGGCGGTGTTTCTGAAGAAGATGCTTTAAAGATGGTAACATTAAATCCTGCTAAAGCACTTCATATTGAAAACAAAGTAGGAAGTATTAAGGCTGGAAAAGATGCAGATATAGTTTTGTGGTCCGACAATCCTTTAAGTATTTATGCAGTTGCAGAAAAAACAATTGTAGACGGTGTTGTATATTTTGACAGAACAAAAGATGCAGCTGCTAGAAAAACAATTACAGCAGAACGAGCGCGATTAATACAAAAAATGTTAGGCGATAAAAAGAACGGCGCTCCAATGAGGCCCGCAACACCTAGCTTACAAACTATTTTAACTTGCGGCGATCATACGCACGAAGACGAAATGGTAACTATTTACGAAAACTCAAAAGACTAAATCATGCAAAGAAAATATTCGCCATTATTTATATTGTCTCTTGCATTGTTTTCAATAACAGCAAGGGCTCAAGAAACCATTTACCCAGTTGCGAAGCAACAAGGTATAACAGCAATAACGCACGCGACAGTGCATATTGGAAACGGAACTGTTTTAAACGACGCAACCGTATTATTTGAAAATGGAAAAATTACCAACCTGGGTGTAGGCTTAGCAGCTCCTGCGGGCGCAACAGTTGTGGACGCGTCGGGTAAACAAGTATATCCTGGTTTAATATTACCAAGCACCAACTTGGGTTTGGTAGAAGTGGGTGCAGGGGTGCGTGGTACTAATGATTACCGAGAAATTGGCGAAAACAATGCCAACATAAGGGCGCTTGTTTCTTATAACACCGATTCTAAAATTATAAATAATTTAAGAGCAAACGGCGTGTTATTAGCACATGTGGCACCAAGCGGTGAGTTAATCGAAGGACAGTCGAGCGTTGTACAATTGGATGCATGGAATTTTGAAGACGCAGCCTATAAGGCCGACAATGGACAGTATATTAGTTTGCCTTCGTTTATTTTACGTGCGCGTGGTGGTCGTGGTGGAATGGCGCGTCCTACAGAAGACAATCCTTTAAAGGGTGCAATGGACAGAGTAGAAAAAATTAAAACATTTTTCACTGAAGCGAAAGCGTATTTAACAGAAAAGAATCATGTAGCGAATAACTTACGCTTTGAAGCCGTGCGCGGTTTGTTTAGTGGTAAGCAAAAATTATTTGTGCGTGCAAACGAGGTTAAGCAAATGTTGGTTGCCATAGATTTAGGTAAAACCTTTGGATTTAAAGTAGTTATTGTTGGCGGTTCAGAAGCTTTCCAAATTGCAAATATATTGGCCGATAATAATATACCAGTTATTATTAGCAATCAGCACGCTTTGCCAAGTACCGAAGACGACGATGTGGACCAACCCTATAAATTACCAGCACAGTTAAGCAAGGCAGGTGTTTTATTTGCTTTAAACGACGAGAACGATAAAGCAAAGCATATGAATATTAGTTTTAATGCAGGAACTGCTGCTGCTTATGGTTTAAGCCGCGAAGAAGCCTTAACCGCACTTACTTTAAATACTGCAAAAATTTTAGGCATCGACGATAAAACCGGCTCAATAGAAATAGGAAAAGATGCGAATATTATAATAAGCAATGGGGATATTTTAGACATGCGTGGAAACGCCGTTACGAATGCTTTTATTCAAGGACGCGCTATTTCCTTGGACAATAAGCAAAAGCAATTAAACGAGCGCTATAAAGCAAAGTATAAGATTAAATAAGCAAGGGCTTGTAATACAACTTGTTTAGGCAAGTTTACTAAAAGAAACCCCCCAGTCACGAAAGTGATGGGGGGTTTTTTGTTAACTTAGCGTCATGGCTAAGAAATTATTTTTACTAGATGCTTTGGCACTTATTTATAGAGCTTATTATGCTTTAATTCGTACACCAAGAATTACCACTACGGGAATAAATACAAACGCACAGTTTGGGTTTACCAATACGCTTTTGGAAATTATTAAAAAGGAAAACCCAACGCATATAGCGGTGTGTTTTGACACGCATGCACCAACCGAGCGCCACACCGACTTTGCCGATTATAAAGCAAACCGTCAGGAAGCCCCCGAGGATTTAATTAGCTCCTTACCACATATTAAAGCAATAATTGAAGGCTTTAATATCCCGGTGGTAGAATGTGATGGTTTTGAAGCCGACGACGTTATAGGAACCCTTGCTTGGCAAGCAGCAGATAAAGGCTATGAAGTATATATGGTAACGCCCGATAAGGATTATGGACAATTGTTGGTGAAAGACAATGTTTATATGTGGAAGCCCCCTGCTTTTGGAAATGAAAGAGAAATACTAGATGCTGAAAAAATAAAAGCCAAATGGGACATCGCACGCGTGGACCAGGTAGTTGACATGTTGGGATTAATGGGAGATGCATCGGATAATATTCCTGGTATTCCTGGGGTGGGAGAAAAAACTGCGGCGAAATTATTGAAACTATATGATACACTGGAAGGGGTATTAGAAAACGCTGACAAGATCACAGGTTCGATGGGAGAAAAGGTGCGCGCAGGAAAAGAGTCGGCAATAATGAGTAAAAAATTAGCGACTATTATTACAAACGTTCCAGTGCAGTTCCACGAAGAAGACTATAAGTTATCAGAAAAAAATATAGAGGCCTTAACAGAAATATTTAATTTGTTAGAATTTAAAACACTTGGTAAGCGCATACTGGGTGGGGATTTCGAAGTAGTGATTCCCAAGGATCCGGAAGTACAAACGGACTTGTTTGGTAATGAAGTAAAAAACAAGAAGCCTGTTGTGAAAACAAAAACAATTGTGCTTGATTCAACCGAGGGCACTCAAACTGTATTAGAACCCAACGATGAGCTGGGTGATACCGACTATGAAACAGCGGGCGAAAATGATTTGCCTAAATTGGTAGTGAATAAAAATATCACCAATACCACACATCAATATCATGCCGTTGTTGGGGACGAAGCTATTGATGCATTTATACAAACCATTAGCATTAAAAAAGAAATTTGTGTAGATACCGAAACAACAGGTATTGATGCAAACAATGTTCAATTGGTTGGATTAAGTTTTTCAAACACCAGTCACACTGGTTATTATTTACCCGTTGCTAATGATGGCGACGGTATTGACGGTGCAAAGCATATTTTAGAAAAACTAAAACCCCTGTTTGAGGATGAAACCATTACTTGGATTGGCCAGAATTTAAAATATGATTTCTTGGTGTTGAAATGGTATGGTGTTGAACTAAAAGGAAAAACCTTTGATACCATGTTGGCCCATTATGTAATTGAGCCAGAAGGCAGAAGGAGTATGGATGTATTAAGTGAGCAGTTTTTAGGATACGAGCCCGTTGCTATTGAAACACTCATTGGAAAAAAAGGAAAGAACCAAGGAAGCATGAAGGATGTGGCGCTTGAACAAATTACCGAATATGCTGCCGAGGATGCCGATATTACCTTACAACTAAAAGAATGTTTTGAGCCATTGTTAACAAAACGAGCAGTGCAGCGGGTGTTTGAAGAAGTAGAAAACCCTTTGATGCAAGTTTTGGTTGACATGGAGTTTGAGGGTGTAAAAGTAGACGAACAATTTTTGAATGAGTATAGTAAGGTGTTAGAGGTAGAGGTAAAGAAAAGCGAGGAAAGTGTTTTTGCACAGGCGGGTGTGCGTTTTAATTTAGCTTCTCCAAAACAATTGGGAGAAGTTTTGTTTGATATTTTAAAGCTTGATGCAAAGGCGAAGAAAACAAAAACTGGACAATACGCAACCGGTGAGGACGTGTTAAGTAAAATGGCGGCTAAGCATAAAATAGTTGATGACATTTTAAATTTTAGAGAGCTAAGTAAATTAAAATCAACTTATGTAGATGCGCTACCCGAAATGATTAATTTCAAAACTGGGCGTGTGCACACAAGCTATGCACAAGCCGTAGCCGTTACAGGAAGGTTAAGTAGCACGAATCCTAATTTACAAAACATTCCTATTCGTTCGGACCGTGGTAAAGAAGTGCGCAAAGCCTTTGTTCCTAGGGATCCTAGCCGTGTATTAGTAAGCGCCGATTATTCACAAATTGAATTAAGGGTTGTAGCTGCCATAAGTGGTGACCCTAATATGTGCGAAGCATTTAAATTAGGAAAGGATATACATACTGCTACAGCTGCTAAGGTTTATGGTATTGAGGAGGCGGACGTAACAAAAGAAATGCGTTACAAAGCCAAGAGTGTAAACTTTGGAATTATATATGGACAAGGTGCATTTGGCTTGGCAGAAAATTTAGGGATATCTAGGACAGAAGCGAAGGAAATTATAGATAACTATAAAAAAGAATTTCCGAACATTCAGTTATATATGGACGCGCAAATCAACAAGGCAAAAGAATTAGGCTATGTAGAAACGTTAATGGGACGAAAGCGCTGGTTAAGAGATATTAATAGTAGCAATTTTACTGTACGTGGTTTTGCAGAACGAAATGCCATAAATTCTCCTATACAAGGCTCGGCTGCCGACATGATTAAACTAGCCATGATAAGGGTGCATAAAGAAATGAAAAAGAAACATTGGGATTCTAAAATGATATTACAGGTGCACGATGAATTGGTGTTTGATGCAACAGAAGCGGAACTTCCCGCATTAAAAGAATTAATATTAAACTGCATGAAAAGCGCATTAGTATTACCGAATGGTGTTCCTGTGGAAGCAGAAATAGGCGTTGGTAAAAATTGGCTAGAAGCACATTAATAACAACTTCGATTTAAAAACACAAAACCCCGCAACTAAAAACAGTGCGGGGTTTTGTATAAAATTTTGGCGCTGCAAAGCAGCGCAACACTTGATATTATCTATTCATGCTCGCCAAAAATTCTTCATTGTCTTTTGTGCCGCGCATTCTTTTTAACAATTCATTCATTGCTTCGTCAGTATTCATGTCGTTTAAAAATAAACGAAGAATATTCATTCTTTGTAATACATCGCGGTCTAATAATAAATCGTCACGACGCGTACTTGATCCCGTTAAATCAATTGCAGGGAAAATGCGCTTGTTAGCTAAACGGCGATCTAACACTAATTCCATATTACCCGTACCCTTGAATTCTTCAAAAATTACTTCGTCCATTTTTGAACCCGTATCCACAAGGGCTGTTGCAATAATAGTAAGTGAACCGCCATTTTCAATTTTACGTGCCGCACCAAAAAATTGTTTTGGTTTTTGCATCGCATTGGCTTCTACCCCACCCGATAATACTTTACCAGAGCTAGGCGCAACCGTATTGTGCGCACGCGCTAAACGCGTAATGGAGTCTAATAAAATAACCACATCGTGTCCGCACTCAACCAAACGCTTTGCTTTTTGCAGCGCCATTGTTGAAACCTTCACGTGCTTTTCTGCAGGCTCATCAAAAGTAGAAGCAATTACTTCTGCTTTTACCGAACGCTCCATGTCGGTGACCTCCTCGGGACGCTCATCTACAAGCACTACCATTAAATAACATTCAGGATGGTTAGCCGCAATGGCATTTGCTACTTCTTTTAATAACATTGTTTTACCCACCTTAGGTTGTGCAACAATTAAACCACGTTGTCCCTTACCTATTGGTGTAAATAAATCCATAATACGTGTACTATAATTATTAGCACCTGTATAAAGGTTCATTTTTTCAAAAGGAAATAACGGTGTTAAATAATCAAAAGGAATACGATCGCGAATTTCGTCAGGACGTTTTCCGTTTACATAGTCCACTTTAGTTAAAGCAAAATATTTTTCTCCTTCTTTTGGAGGTCGAACATTTCCTTGAACTGTATCACCGGTTTTTAAACCGAATAATTTTATTTGAGAAGGCGAAACATATACATCATCCGGAGATGATAAGTAATTATAATCGGAAGAACGTAAAAAGCCATAACCATCAGGCATCATTTCAAGAACGCCCTCGGAAGCAATTACGCCATCGAATTCAATATTAAATGCAGGGTCCTTCTTTTGAGGGTAACGTTGATTTTGGTGTTGACCTTGACCAGGTCCTTGTTGCCTAGGTGTATGACCCGCCCCGCCTTGTAATGCAGGAGCCGGTTGTCCAGCCTGAGCTTCTTGCCCAGCTTGTGGTGTCGCTAAGGGAGCTTCTCCGGTGGCTGGTGCGGGTGTAGGTTGCTTGCTCGCATCGCTTTCGTCACCGAATAATGCAGCAGCAATTTTTGAAGCCTTATCGTCTTCACTTGCTTCTTTAACAGGAGCAGCACTTTTCTTAGCAATAGGTTTTTCTTCTTTTGTTGCAGGGGTAACGCGTGTTGCCTTCTTTTTTTCAACTGGCGCTTCGGCTTTAGTAGCTTTTTTTACAGGAGCGGCTTCAACAGGCTTGCGTCCCTTTTTTGGTTTGTCGTCTTTTTCTTGCACGGTAAAATCTGTGGGTTTAATAAAATTCGAATAAGATCTGGGCTTTTTTGAAAACAGGTCGGAATAATTGACCGGTAAATTAATTCGGAGCGACTATAAGAATAAGATGTATTCGCTCGTATCTAGTGCAATTTAAGTCGTTTTCGAATAAAAAAACAAATTTTTATGGCTTTTTGTAACTGATACAGGTCATTTGGGGGCAGAAACGAATTATCTTTGTGGTTCGAAATTAAATATATGTTCAACCAAAGAGTAAAAATAAAGCAATTGTTAAGCGGAACCCCAGTGGGAACCGACGTAGTGGTAATGGGATGGGTACGCACTTTTCGTAATAATCAGTTTGTGGCACTCAACGACGGAAGCACAAATGCTAATATTCAAATAGTAGCCGAGTTAGGTAAATTTGACGATGCTATTTTAAAAAGAATCACTACCGGAGCTTCTTTAAAAATAAAAGGAACGGTGGTTGAAAGTTTAGGTAAAGGACAAACGGTGGAAGTAAAAGCCAACGAAATTGAAATATTGGGTGATTCTGACGCAGAAAAATATCCATTACAACCTAAAAAACACTCACTCGAATTTTTAAGGGAAAAGGCGCATTTACGTTTTCGAACTAATACATTCGGATCGGTTTTTCGTGTAAGACATTCACTCGCATTTGCAGTGCATCAGTTTTTTAATGAACGCGGGTTTGTTTATTTAAACACACCCATTATTACGTCAAGCGATGCCGAAGGTGCAGGGGAAATGTTTAGGGTCACTACCCTTCCACTTGAAGGTGCTCCAAAAAACGATAAAGGAGAAATTGATTATACGCAGGATTTTTTCGGGAAGAGCACCAACTTAACGGTTAGTGGGCAATTAGAAGGAGAATTAGGCGCTATGGCATTTAGTGAAATTTATACATTCGGTCCAACCTTCCGTGCCGAAAACTCCAATACTACAAGGCATTTGGCGGAATTCTGGATGATAGAACCTGAAATGGCTTTTAGTGATATTGAAGACAATATGAACCTTGCAGAAGCTTTCATAAAATATTTGATTGAGTATGTTATGAAACATAACGAAGACGATTTAGTTTTTTTAGATGCACGTTTAGCAGAAGAAGAAAAACAATTACCAACCGAAAAAAGAAGCGGTTTTGGATTAATTGAAAAATTAAAAATGGTTTTAGAAAACGGATTTGAAAGAATTACCTATACTGAAGCAATTGATATTTTATTAAATAGCAATCACTATAAGAAAAAGAAATTTACTTATGATGTGAAATGGGGTATTGATTTACAAAGTGAACATGAGCGTTATTTAGTAGAACAGCATTTTAAAAAGCCAGTAATTGTTACAGGATACCCTGCTGCAATAAAAGCATTTTATATGCGCATGAACGATGGTTGTGAACCAGGAAAAGAAACCGTAGCTGCAATGGATATTTTAGCACCAGGTATTGGTGAGATTGTGGGAGGTTCACAAAGGGAAGAAAGGTTGTCGGTATTAGAAGCAAGGATGACGGCTATGGATATTCCATTGGACGAAATGAGCTGGTATTTGGATACGCGCCGCTTTGGAAGTGTACCACATGCTGGTTTTGGGCTTGGTTTTGAAAGAATGGTACAGTTTGTATCTGGTATGACCAATATAAGGGATGTAATTGCATTTGCAAGAACTCCAAATAACTGTGAGTTCTAATGGGAATATTATTTGTATTAATTGGCGCATTTTGTTTTGCTATAAGCAATGCCTACTGGAAAAAAGTAACCGTTACTATTCCTTATCAAATAGGTATGTTTTATAGAGGCGCGTTTGCAACTTTAATTTTTGGCATATTGTATTTTGGATGTAGGGACACTGCATTTTTTGCAGGCTGGACCGTCAGGCCACTAACATTGGATAAACAATTTTTATGGACCATTGCACTAAGTATTTTTAATATTTTTGGTTTGGTGTTTTTTTTACGCGGTATTCAAAAAGCCCCTGTAAGCCTTGTAGTGCCCGTATCTTCTTTAAAATTATTTACTATTGTAACAGCCGTTTTTATTGTAGGTGAAGTTTGGAAGACAGCATATTTGTTTGCATTTATATTATCAACAGCGGGTTTATTATTATTGTTTCTACAAAGCAAGGCGCTTGCAAATACGAGTCAATTAAAAGCGGGCATATTGTTTGGCGTATTGTCCAGTTTTTTTTGGGGTAGCTCTTACGCGTTATATGCATTTCCTATTAGTTGGTGGGGACCACTGGGGTTTAGTTTAGTGATTGAAGCCACAGCTATGTTATTTGGTTTGATATTAGTGATTAAAGAGGGTCTATTTTTTAGCCTATTTAATTTTATTAAGTTGCATCATATTAAGGAGTATTTAATATTAGGCGCCTTATTAGTTGTGGGTGGTTTGGCGGTGAACGTTTCTTATCAATACCTGCCTGTAGTAGTAATTAATATTTTAATTATATCTAGCCAATTGCTTTCGGTATTGTTTGGTTATTTCTTTTTTAAGGAAAGGTTAAGCACTAAACAATGGCTTGGCTTGGCATTTATTATAGCTTCCTTTTTTGTGGTAGCTATGGCTGCATAGGTTGTGAGGCTAATAGCAAAAACCTTGATTTTCCCTTATTTTCAATAAACAAGCCTAATTTTTTGCTACTTAGTCCGCCTTGAAGTATATTTGCGACCCAATCGGAGCAATCTGAATGGGATGGATGAAAAATCCGATGGCGCTGTAGCTCAGTTGGTAGAGCAAAGGACTGAAAATCCTTGTGTCCCCGGTTCGAGCCCGGGTGGTGCCACAAGCCCTCAACGAAAGTTGAGGGCTTTTTATTTAAATCCTATTCGGGTTCTATTATCCCACTTATTTTTAGCCGCATTCTCGTCGAGGATATTTTCAATTGCCTCATAAATTTGAGTAAGCTGTGCATCATGACCGCCTAATTTTTCTTTTATCTCTTCTAGTTGAATTTTGAAATCTGCTTTTATTAGTAGCACTTTTCTTAATTCTACAAAGGCCCGCATTATGGCAATATTCATTTGTACCGCTTTTTTCGAATTTATTATACCACTTAACATAGCTACACCCTGTTCGGTAAATGCGAAGGGAAGATATTTAGCGTTACTGCCTCTTGTTGTATTCAAGGTCACAAATTGTGACCTTGAATAAAGGAGACCTGATTCAGGGTTTTTTAACTGTATTCTAATAGCATTTAATTCTTCACTAGATAGCTGAAACATAAAGTCTTCTGGGAAACGGTCACTATGCCTTTTTACGGCTTGGTTTAATACTTTAGTGTCTACCTCATATAACTGGGCAATGTCTTTGTCAAGAATTACGCTGCGTCCCCTAATCTCGTAAATTCTGTTTTGTAAACTTTGTATAATTTCCATCGATTAAATTTTAGGACCCAATTTAATCTTCATTTATATGGGAAGCTAATAAACTTATTCGTTCGGAAAAATGCTAATAAAGGTATTTTACAAGGAGGTAATAAAACAGTAAAGCATATTAATTTACCCGCACAATTTTTACTTGTTTAGTATGTGCGGAAAAAACACCCAACGCGCCACCTTGAATATTTGATGGAGGGTTTGAAGGGGTTGTACCGCCTCCTGGCCCCGCGCTGCTTTGTTGGTTCAAAGTATAATAATATAAATAAGTATCCCTTGTTACGCATTGCATTTCTACCGAAATGGTGTCTTTAAGTTTTATTTCCAACTGGTCTGTTCCGATCCTTAAAGGCCTTTGGTTTACTTTCCCATTATTTAAGTTGTCATTAAACACGTGAAAAGTTTGATCCAATGTATCATTTATTTTTTGAATAAAACGGTAACTGTTTCCTAATTGAATAGGATCGGTATACCCAGGGATAATATTATAGCGCTCTACGCCATTAATTTCAAATCCATTTATTCTTAAACTATCTAGCGCTACTTTTTGAGGCATTGTTGACTCGGCAGTAATTTTTTTGCCATCAACTTGTACTTCTAAATAGTAAGTGATTCCGGGCGCTCCTCTTAATTTATTTGTTTGGTATACGCCGTCTATTGTATGTATTAGCGTATCTCGTTTACCTAAATTATCTGAAATAGTAATAGTTGCATTAGTTACTCCTGGAAAAACGTTTTTGTCGGTAACCGCAACAGACCTAGTAACCTTAACAAAATAAGGACCGGGCTGGTCTG
The DNA here is from genome assembly GCA_903944755.1 of uncultured Bacteroidota bacterium. Taxonomy (GTDB): domain Bacteria; phylum Bacteroidota; class Bacteroidia; order Chitinophagales; family Chitinophagaceae; genus Sediminibacterium. The sequence continues at coordinate 3,017 of CAJATB010000194.1, read as the reverse complement.
TAATGTTTGCCTCTATTACAAGCATTGAAGTATTCTTGTCTAATGATAAATTTATTTCTTTATCACAGCTAACAAAGCATACCGAAAAAATAAAAAAAATATTGAATCTCCTTAACATAATTAAAATTTAAACTGATAAGTGATACTAGGCACCCATCTAAATAAAGAAGTTTGAATAATTTGGGTTCTACTTGCATCATCTGGGTCGTCTTGGAAAGTAATTCGAAATGCATTTTGTTTTCCATAAACATTATATAAACTGAAATTCCATGACTCTTGAATGCGTTTTTTTCTTTTTTTCTCGTAGGTAACGCTTAAGTCTAAGCGATGATTTGCCGGCATACGATTTGAATTTCTTGAAGCGTATTGGTATAATGTGTTTCCTTGAAATGCATACTTCCCTGTGGGATAGGTTACCGCATCACCTGTATTATATACAAACACGCCAGAAATGGACCATTTAGTATTTAACGTATACACGCCTACCAATGAAACATCATGTGTTCTGTCTTGTTTTGCATTGTACCAATTATTTTGATTGATACCTTCTATTTTTCGTTCTGTCTTTGATAAAGTATAACTTATCCATCCGGTAAAAATGCCCTCTTTTTTCTTTAATAATAATTCCATACCGTAGGCTCTTCCAATACCAAATAATAAAGCGCTTTCTACATCCGATAAGGTGTTAATTTCAGCGCCATCTTTAAAATCAAGTTGATTTTGTAAGAATTTGTAATACAGTTCAGTACTTAACTCAAAATTATCTTGACTCATTTGTTGCACGTATCCTACGCTAAATTGGTCTGCAATTTCGGGTTTTATATTATAGGAGTTCCCAATCCATTGATCCGATGGACTTGATGCTGTTGCGTTACTTAACAAATGTAAGTGTTGCACATTTCTTGCATAACCAGCTTTAATACTAGCCTGATCAGAAATGCGGTAGTTTGAAGTTATTCTTGGCTCAGGATTCACATATGTTTTTCCTACACTTGATTTATCTAATTGAATGGTTGATCGAACAAGACCATTTTCATAAATATTATAAGCATCTCCCCCCATTAAACTATAGGCAGATATACGCAGTCCATAATCCAAGCTAAGCTTATCAGTTGCTTTATAGGCGTTGCTGATATAGATTGCATTTTCTAGTCCGCTCCGTCCTACTTTTTTTGTACTATTATTTACTGTTCCGGTAAAAGTGCTAGGTGTAATAGTGTGTAAAATACTATTGAATCCAAAACGTAAGGTGTTTTTAGGACTAGCATAAAAAGTGTAATCCTGTTTTAAATTAAGGTCTTTAATATTTGAATTAATATTAAAATTTGTTTCTTTATTTTTCAGTTTAACATTATAATTATAATCACTATAAATTAAGGAAGTGTTTAAAAACAACCTGTTTGAAATAATACGATTCCACCGAATGGTAGCTGTTTTATTTCCCCAGTCAATTCCAAATGTCTCTCCTAATCCTAATTCGTCTTTTCCAAAATAACCCGAAATAAATATTTTATGCTTACTATTAATTTTATAATTCGCCTTCATGTTTAAATCATAGAAGTACAAAACATTGTCTTTAAAATCTTCGGCTGCTTTTAAAAATAGATCAGCATAGGTTCTTCTTCCTGAAATAATAAAGGAAGATTTATCCTTTTGAATTGGCCCCTCTACGCTTACACGACTACTTATTAAGCCAAGGCCGCCATTAACGGTATACGCCTGATTATTTCCTTCTTTCATTCTAACATCCAATACCGACGAAAGCCTTCCCCCATATTGTGCGGGTCCATTGCCTTTTATTAATGTTGCATCCTTTATGGCATCGCTATTAAATGTGCTAAAAAATCCCAATAAGTGAGAGGCGTTATAAACTGGTGCCTCGTCTAATAATATTAAATTTTGATCTGCGCCGCCTCCCCTCACGTAAAAACCACTGTTACCTTCTCCAGCCGATTTCACTCCAGGTAGTAATTGTAATGTTTTTAAAATGTCTTTTTCTCCAAATAACACAGGCACTTTACTAATTGCGTTCATGTTTAAAGTTTCGGTGCCCATTTGTGGTTTTATTAAATTATCATTTTTACGACCACTTTCTACTACTACTTCTGTCAAAACAGCTATTACTTCTAGTTGGATATTTAGCAGCTTACTTGTATCTAGATTTATTTTTTGTGTGAAATTTTCATAACCTAGTTGCGTAACTTTTAATGTATAGCTTCCCTTGGGTACCGAAATCGCATAAAACCCATATTCGTTGGAAAGGATACCGATACTTGGCAATTCCGCTACACGTACAACAGCTCGAAACAATGATTCACCTGTTTGCTTGTCACGAATGGTCCCATTCAACACAACATTTTCCTGTGCACACACCTTTGCTGTAAAGGGCTGTATTATTAAAAGCAAAACCAATAAATAAAAACGAGTAAATTTTTGTAACATAATATAATAATAAACAAACTTAAAGTGGTTTGGTTGAACTCAAAAAATATAATTGCAAATTAATGGTAATCAACAGCTTGTGAAAGATATTAATTTAAATAATAATAATGTTTAGCGCTTGGGTAATTAACGAAAAATTATCAATACCTCGGTCGCTCAAAACCTTTCCAATTGTAGTCTAAAGTCAATTGTTAAAGGGATATTTTACCCTTTTTTTGCTAAAATCATTGATTTTACCCTTAAATGTTCCGTTTTCCGCAGGAAACAAGGTCATAAGGGAACAAACTTGTATAGGTTAGTAACCTTAATATAGAATTTTTTTATAGATATTGTTAGTAGCCTAATATGGCAGAAATACCTTGATTTTCACTTATCAAAAGAACGAAAAATTACATGAGGTAAAATCATATTAATATTATTTATACTTTGTTTTTATCGGTTAACTCGACAATCAAATACAATTATGTCACTAACACATTTCAAATCAATTAAACAAATTGCAGTATCCGTTTTTGTTTGGATAAGCCTAACCGTTTCTTTTTCAGCTAAAGCGCAAAAAAGCTCCGATTTCATGT
>CAJATB010000193.1 GCA_903944755.1 uncultured Bacteroidota bacterium | reverse complement strand
CTGAATTAGCACCCACTATTCGAGTGAACTGCATAGCACCCTCTTTAACCAATACACCACTGGCCGCAAGTTTATTGAATTCTGACCAAAAAATAGATGCCAATGCGCAAAGACATCCCCTTAAAAGAGTCGGAACACCTTTGGATATTGCCAATGCGGTTGAGTTCTTGTTAACTGATAAGTCGAGCTGGGTGACAGGTCAAATTTTATCTATTGACGGTGGCATGAGTACTATAAAGTTATAGAGCTTAAAAAATGATTATTTCTAAATAAAAAGGCCCCTATTGCTAGAGGCCTTTTCTGTATTTTCAACAATTCAACTTAAACTAATTTTTAGAAAGTGGAATTAATGAATTCTCCATAAATGGTCAATTCTATTAATATTAGTAATCACGGTTGTATTATCAAAGTCATTAAATTCTTTACTATTTCTTCTTATTTTTTGTCTTTCTGTAAAGTGCGTATAAAAATCTAAAATACTATTATCTGGTATTAATGTCATGTAAGTATTTGTTGGGTAACCATCAACAGCTCTCCAAGTAACACTTAAAAATTTAATACCTATTTTTAATTCAATTTCATGTAACTTTAGTTGTTCTTTTTCATAGGCTTCTTGTTGGTTTGCAGGCACTGTTTCTATAATAATTTTTCTAAAATTATAATTTTCTAATTTAAAATCAGCTGGTAAAAACTCTAATGCATTTACCCTAATCCAATTCGATCTTCTAAAAGATCCGTCTATATTTGCCCAATTTTCATCTGCAATTTTTGGATACGCCTCTTTAAATTTATTATTAAATGTACCTCTAATTGTAATAAATTTTCCAAAATTTTCTTCCCCATCAACAAAAGAGAAAGTATAAAGACTTCCTGTTTCAGATGTATGAACAGCTCTATTTCCCATAACACCTTCCCAAATTTTTCTAGCAAAGGCATCCGCTACTGGTAAGTTCTTTCTATAAACATCCATATCTTTTACTTTAGACTCAGACAACAAGGCAAATCGTTTAGTAGCATTTTGTGCAATTGAACTTAAGCCTATTAATAGACTTAATAGTAAAATAACTTTTTTCATATAATTTTTTTTAATGAATCAGTAAAGTAAACTATTACTTTTAAAAAGAAAGTTATTTTATTACTAATACGCTAAAGTCTTAAGGTTCAATAGACTAAGTTCTTTCATAACTGCTTTTGGGGCATCTATACAGCTGTAAATAATTTTCAATGACAGTCTTAAATAGTAGAATTTGTATTAACTTAACTTGTAAATACAAGCTATATGGTGAATGCTATTTGGATTATTTTAGTACTATTTGCAATTTGGTTTATTTATGTTTTGGGAGCAGACATTATCAAGCATAAAAATAATTTAGAAAAAGTAAGTTGGGTTAAAACTGGCATTATTGGTTTTGTAGTTAATTTTTTTGATGTATTGGGTATTGGTGCATTTGCACCACAAACGGCCTTGCTGAAATTCACGAAGCAAACGGAGGACAAGTTAATACCTGGCACCATGAATGTGGCCAATACTTTACCCGTTTTAATACAAGCCATTATTTTTATTCAAGTAGTAGAGGTGGAGCCTCTTACTTTAATTGTTATGTTTTTAACTGCTATGGGCGGTGCTATTTTAGGTGCCGATATTATTGGTAAACTTTCAGAAAGAAATATTAGACTTACTATTAGTACTGCTTTATTAATTACGGCTGGTTTTATGTTTGCTAATAAAATGCATTGGATACAGGGAGAGGGAGTAGCTATTGGTATTCATGGTTGGAAATTGGTCATAGCAGGTATCGTTAATTTTATATTAGGTGCTATGATGACTGCTGGAGTTGGTTTGTATGCGCCTTGTATGGCATTAGTATACTTATTAGGCTTATCGCCGCAGGTAGCCTTTCCTATTATGATGGGTTCTTGTGCTTTTTTAATGCCACCTGCTTCTTATAAATTTATTAAATCGG
>CAJATB010000192.1 GCA_903944755.1 uncultured Bacteroidota bacterium | reverse complement strand
TTCTTCCATCCTTCTTTCGTGAAATAAACAACAGGAATAGCTAATGCTTTCGCAGTATCAAATTTGTTGTATTGTATATTATCAACTAGTGTTCCACTATTATGTAAAAAAAGTGCAGTGGCCCCTTTTTGCTTTACTTCGTTCGAAGTAGTAACTAACCATTCATTCATATCAAAATGGGGATTGCTTGTGTTTTCTTCTAGCACTTCTTGTAAGTCCTTAAACCAAACTTGATTTGCTTCATTTAAAGAAACAGCTGCACGTGAAGTAAATGTTGCAGCGCCACTATTTGATAATGGGAAATAATCATTTGTTTTTTCAAGTGATTGGTTGTTCACTTTAATAAATGCATCCTGTGTCATTCGCTTGCCTTCATTAATTGGGAAAGCTTGTATATAACCATCCGTACCCATTGGCTTTAACCCTAGGGCTTGGTATTGCTTAATAATATAGTCAACTGCTTTCATCTCCCCTGCACTTCCTGCCCTTCTCCCCTCTAATTCGTCGCTTGCCAAAAATTGAATATGGCTTTGCAAGTGTTCAGCTAACTGCTTGTCGGCTTTTTTAAGCTTTTGAGCCATTAAAAACAAGGGAGAAAGTAATAAAACGAGCGTGGTAATTTTGCGCATGATGGTATATTAAAGGACAAAATTAGTAAAACGAGTCAGGATTTAAGTGACTTGGCGCACATTAGTTTAAAACAACACTCAATTTCTAATTTCGTAAGCAGTCCACCTACATAAAAGCTAGCTTTGCCGCCACATGAAGCCAGGCATAAATATAGCTTTAGTGGGTAACCCCAACTGCGGGAAAAGTTCGCTTTTCAACGCACTTACTGGCTTACACCAAAAAGTAGGCAATTTCCCAGGGGTAACGGTCGACAAAAAAACAGGCAGCTTGGCTTTAGGCAAATATGCCAGTACTTTAATTGACTTACCAGGTACTTATAGTTTTTATCCAAAGCGCGAGGACGAATGGGTGGCATACAAAGTGCTAATGGGTGTGGACGAAGAAATTAAAACAGATGTAATATTATTAATTGCAGATGCGAGTAACCTAAAAAGAAACCTGCTTTTTTGTACGCAAATAATTGATTTAAAAATACCAGTTGTATTGGCATTGACAATGAATGACCTTGCTAGTAAAAAAGGAATTAAAATAGATGTGGAAGGTTTACAAGCCGACTTAGGGATTCCTGTAGTTGCAATTGATGCAAGAAAAAACAAAGGGCTGCTTGAATTAAAAAAAGCATTAATTGGGATTATTGAAACAAAGCGTTCAAGAAATCAAGAAAGTTTCATTGATAACAAAAAATTAGCTCCCGCAGCAATAGATGCATTTAAGCAGCTGTATCCCACACATAGCGATTATGCTGCATTACATTATTTAATGCACCATGAAGCATTTCCATTAGATCCTGAAATGCAAACCACTATTGAGCAAATTGAGATTGATAACGATTTTAATCATACCAAGACACAGGCACAAGAAATTTTACAAAGGTATGGTAACATCCAAGAAATCATGAAGCGACATGTAGTGGAACCCGACCCAGGTGCAAAGAAGAAAAGAACCGACAAGTTGGATAATATATTTTTACACCGAGTAGGCGGTTATGTAATTTTATTTACCGTTTTATTTTTCTTGTTTCAGTCGGTATTCTGGATGGCAAAATTCCCAATGGAAGGCATTGAATGGATATTCACCAATATTACTACTTACTTAAACGAGGCCTTGCCAAATGAATGGTGGCAGGATTTATTAGTAAATGGAATAGTTGCAGGTATGGGCGGTATAGTTGTGTTTGTTCCACAAATAATGATACTATTTGGTATTATAACTTTATTAGAAGACACAGGATATATGGCGCGCATAAGCTTCTTAAGCGACAAGCTAATGCGTAAAGTGGGATTAAATGGCAAAAGTGTAATGCC
>CAJATB010000191.1 GCA_903944755.1 uncultured Bacteroidota bacterium | reverse complement strand
CTGTATTTACATTTCCTGTTACAACCAATACTGCATTATTAGGTCGGTAAAACTGAAAGAAAAAATCCTTAACGTCTTCCATAGTTGCTTGTTCTACATGTGCTAAAGAAGCACCAATAGTCATCCAACGATAAGGATGTTTTGTGTAGGCTAGTTCACGCATTTTGTGCCAAGCATCTCCATAAGGTTTGTTTATATAATGCTCCTTGAACTCCTCACACACCACCTTTCTTTGCACTTCTAAACTTTTAGGACTAAATGCCAAAGACAACATCCTATCACTTTCTAACCAAAAAGCCGTTTCCAAGTTTTCAGCGGGTATTTGACAATAGTAGTTGGTTATATCATTGGTTGTGTAGGCGTTGTTTTCCCCTCCAGCCCTTTGTAAAGGCTCGTCATACACAGGAATATTTACACTTCCTCCAAACATTAAATGCTCAAATAAATGAGCAAAACCTGTTTTGGAAGGGTTTTCGTCTTTGGCACCTACATTATATAGGACATTAACTACCGCCATAGGAGTACTAGTGTCTTGATGCACCACTACTTTTAAGCCGTTTTCTAGTTGGAATCTTTCAAATTGTATCATAGAAGCAACGAAATTAGTTAATTAGTCCTATAGTTGGTTTTCTTAAAAAAGCAAATGTTTAAAGTCTTAACTTTGCACTTCAAATTATACCTGTATGCAATTAGACGAATTATACAAAAAAGCCCTCAATTTTGAGTACTTAACGAAAGAAGAAGGAATGTTTTTATTTGAGCATGCGCCTCTAAATGAGATTAGTTACGTGGCCAATGAGTTAAGAAAGAAACAAGTGCCACATGGTAAGGTAACTTGGCAGATAGATAGAAACCTGAATACAACAAACGTATGTATAGCGAATTGCAAATTTTGTAATTTTTTTAGAGTACCTGGTCATCCTGAATCTTATATCACCGATATGGATACGTACCGAGTGAAAATTAAAGAAACACTTGCATGGGGCGGAGACCAACTTTTATTACAAGGCGGGCACCACCCTGAACTAGGATTAAAATTTTACGTGGACATATTCAGCCAAATTAAAAGCGAATTTCCAACTATTAAATTACACACATTAGGGCCCCCAGAAATTGCGCATATTGCAAAATTAGAAGGCATGACCCACACCGAAGTGTTAACCGCACTAGTAGCAGCAGGCATGAATTCCTTACCTGGTGCGGGTGCAGAGATACTGGTAGATAGAGTTAGGAAATTAGTGTCAGCTGGCAAATGTGGTTCAGACGAGTGGTTAGAAGTTATGGCAGCTGCACACCAATTAAATATAACAAGTAGTGCCACCATGATGTTTGGTCATGTGGAGACATTAGAAGAACGATTTATTCACTTGGTACGTATTCGTGAAACACAAGACAGAAAACCTGAAGGTGCAAACGGATTCTTAGCATTCATCCCTTGGACTTTCCAGGATGTTGATACCTTATTGACTAAAATAAGAGGGGTACATAATTTAACGACTACCGAAGAATACATTAGAATGATTGCCATAAGCCGTATTATGTTGCCAAATATTAAAAATATACAAGCAAGTTGGTTAACCGTAGGAAAAGCCACCGCGCAAGTTTGTTTAGAAGCAGGTGCGAATGACTTTGGAAGTATCATGTTAGAAGAAAATGTAGTGAGTGCTGCAGGAGCCCCTCACCGTTTCACTTATAAAACCATCCAAGAAGCTATTAAAGAAGCAGGATTCGAGCCACAATTGAGGAATCAACAATATGAATTCAGGACCTTGCCAGAAGGCATTGAAGAACAAATTGTAAATTATTAACCAATCCCTGTAACTTTTCTGGCAGGTGTGCGTTTAAAGTATAATTAACAGCCTAAAGAAAAGGAATGACGGAGAAAGATTATAATAATTGTGTCGATGTAAATGCAGATGGAGTATTCAGGTTTATTGTAAAAAATATCCGCCATACCGAGGATGCACGAGATATAGTGCAAACAGCCTTTGAAAAATTATGGATCAACCGCAATAGCGTGGACCCATTAAAGGCAAAGTCATACCTGTTTACTGTTGCTTACCACCAAATGATAGACCATATCCGTCAGGGGAAAAAAGTAAGTACCACTGATAGCTATGATGAAGTTAATCATTCAAGCACACAGGGGAACCATGAATTAAAACAGGTTTTACTGCAAGCAATTAATGAATTAAATCCGACCCAAAAAAGTTTAGTGCTGTTAAAAGATTACGAAGGGTATAGTTACCAAGAAATTGGAGAAATTATGCACTTATCGGAAAGTCAGGTTAAAGTGTATTTGCATAGGGCAAGGCTACTATTGAAAACTAAATTAAGTCACTTTGAAAAAGTGCGTGCATAAATGAAAGTTAACGAATCAACATACGAAAATTATTTTCTGTTGTATATCGACAACGAATTAACTGTAGCCGAAAAAGCAGCAGTAGATGCGTTTGTGTTAACCAATCCGACATATGCTGCAATTTTTAACGAGCTACAACAAACTAAATTAACTGTAACGGATGAAATTTACGAAGACAAAGCCTTGCTGTATAGGTTTGATGAAATGGATGCGATTTTAGATAGTAGTTTTAAGCAATCCTTATACCGAAAAGAGGCTGTTGTTGTAAGGCCTAATTTTAAGAAGCAATACTATGCAATTGCCGTATCGGTTGCTGCCTTATTTGTACTCTTTTTTGGGTATCAAAATTTCGAATACAAAAAAGGAGTTGTAATTAAGCAACTAGATGGTACTGTAGCAAGGACAGAAAATGAGCATACATACCTAAGCAAGGAAGAAGGAAGCATACTAATAAAAGAAACGCCGAGTATAAAAAAAATAACTCAGCTGGGTACAGCAATAAGAGAAAATGCAAGTTCAAGTAGTAACGTAAATAATAGAATTGCCCCCGAAACTGATTTAACTGAAAAAGCGAGAATGGATGTAGTGTACTCTGAAGTGATAGCGCATGAGAACTATACAAGTGCTCCTATTACCATAAGTATGTCAGATGCTACTGCCATGGATGCTGCAATAAACAGTCAACAAGATTTAGTAAATGAACAAGCAATAGAATACAACGAAATTGATACCGATGATAACGACAGGGTTATTTTCATTGCTAGCTTTGAAGTTGATGCAGACAAGTTTAGGGGCATTACCCGAAAAGTAGGGTCCTTATTTAAAAGAAATAAAAACTAATAAAGAAAAATAATACAAACATGAAAAAAATAATCTTACCAATACTTGCATTATGCATTAGTATATTCGGGCAAGCACAAAAAGATACAAGTATTAGCACAAAGAAGGATGCTATTATAATTCATAGTAATAATATTAAAATAAGTGCCGACACCATTACAATTGGAGGTATTATTATAGTAAACAAAAAAGTAGCCGAAAAAAATAATAATTGGAAAACAAGTATAAAAATTTCAGATACAAATAACCGTGAATTTGTTGGTGATTTCAAAAAAACACGTATCCAAATAAACCGCGCAAAACCATTAAAAAATATCAGGACTAGCTTTTTTGATTTGGACTTAGGGTTTGCGAATTATATCGATAATTCCGAGTCACGTTATTATATCATGAACAACCAACTATTGCCACAAAACAATACCGCTATATTCCCTGGGCCACCCGCATCCAATATTTTAAAATTGAATAACTTAAAATCTAGTAATGTAAATATTTGGTTGGTACAACAAAGAGTTAATTTATACCAACATAAACTAAATTTAAAATATGGTATAGGTTTTGAAATGTTTAATTTCCGATTTGAAGAAAGTGTTAGTTTCAGAGACGCTTACCCCTATATTAATACCGAGTCAATTGATTTTAGAAAAAATAAATTATTCGTAAAATATTTAACCATCCCTGTTCAAATAAATTACAGGCCCAACCCTACTAGCAAAAAAGGATTTTACGCGGGCATTGGATTAAGTGCTGGCTACTTACTTAAAGCACGTAACAAACAAATAAGTGCGGAAAGGGGTAAGCAAAAAAATGGAGGCACTTTTAATTTGAACGACTGGCGCACGGCTGCTATTGGGGAGCTTGGTATAGGGGCTGTTCGTTTATACGGTTCCTATGGATTCAGTAATTTATTTGCAGACAATAACCTTTATGGCTTTGATTTTAACCCCTTCGCAATTGGTATTCGTTTCAATAAATTTTAAAAACGGCATTTAAATTTTTCTTGGTTAAATATCGAAATAGAAAAAATAAAAAGGTCCCGACAAGTCGGGACCTTTTGCATACTGCTCCTTTTACGAAGCTAATAAATTATTACACTAAGTCGGTAGTTCCAAAATAAGGTTGTAACACCTTAGGTAAGGCAATACCATTTTCGGTTTGGTAGTTTTCTACAATAGCTGCATAAATTCTTGGCAATGCTAATGAACTTCCGTTCAATGAATGTGCAAATTGAATTTTACCCTCTGCATCCTTAAAACGACATTTCATTCTGTACGTTTGGTACGCTTGAAAGTTACTTACGCTACTTACTTCTAGCCATCTTTCTTGTGCCGCGCTATACACTTCAAAATCATAAGTGATTGCGGAAGCAAAACCCATATCTCCACCACAAAGTCTTAAAATTCTATATTGTAAGCCCAAACTAATTAATAAATTTTCAACATGTGCAACCATTTCGTTCAATACTTCATCGCTTTTATCAGGATGTACAATTTGGATAATTTCAACTTTCTCAAATTGATGCACTCTATTTAAACCACGCACGTCTTTACCAAAACTTCCTGCTTCTCTTCTAAAACAAGGAGAATAGGCGGTCATTTGAATGGGCAAATCGGTATCCTTTAATACCACATCGCGAAACACATTGGTTACAGGTACTTCAGCGGTTGGAATTAAATAAAAATCATCCTCGGTCGCATGGTACATTTGCCCTTCCTTATCGGGTAATTGGCCTGTTGCAAATGCAGACGCCGCGTTCACCATAAATGGCGGAAGGTATTCAGTATAACCAGCCGCTGTATTAAAATCTAAAAAATATTGCGTCAATACGCGTTGAAACTTTGCACCCTTACCAATATATAAAGGAAATCCACTGCCCGTAATTTTAGCGCCAGTTTCAAAATCGACCAAATTGTATTTTTTAATCAAATCCCAATGAGGTAAAGCGCCTGCAGGTAATTGCTGGGTAGCTCCTGCTTCCTTCACTACTTCATTTTCTTCAGGTGTTTTTCCTATTGGCACCATGTCGTGCGGCAAATTGGGAAATTGAACGATGGTCTTTAATAAAGTAGCTTCTACTTCTGCCATTTGCTCTTTTAAGGGCTCAAGCAATTTCTTCCAATCCGCAACGTTCGTTTTAAGCGCCTCGGCATGGTCTTTCTCCCCCTTTGCCATCAACCCACCTATTTCCTTAGAAGCAGCATTCACCTTCGCTTGTGTTTCGTCAAAAGCTGCTTGCAATTGCTTTCTTTCATCATCAAGTGCGATTACTTCGTCCACCAAGTCCACATTAGAAAAATGCTTGACAGCTAGTTTTTGCTTAGCTAAGTCTCGGTTTTGGCGTAAAAAATTAACTTGTAACATGTTTTCGAATTTGGGCAAAGATAATCAAACCAACCTACCAAGCCTAGATATCCCTTACCTTTACAGCATAAATTGATAAAAGGAAGATATGGCAACAATAGCAGACGATTTCCAAACCAGGTGGTGGGCATTAGAACAAAAATTAGTAGACAAATTTGGTAAAAAGCCCGATGTCGAGGCAGTCCTGTTTTTAATAGGATTGCAGGAAACTGGATTTATTAGAGAAAAAATAAGCAAGGAGCAAAAACAGGATTTGATGCACGTGGCCATTTGTAGTATACTTTCTTCAAGTGGGTATTATATTTCAGAGGGTAAGGACGAGGAGGGCTGGCCCCATTTTAAGCAAATCAAAAATACCCCTACAATGAACTTAATCGAGCAAGAAGCGTTTTTAAAGGATCACATTTTGCTTTATTTTGAAAACATTAGTTTCTAGCTCATTGTTTTTTTAGTGATTTTTATGAATATTTGTAATAATTAAATTTTAACCTATGCAATTCCCAGCAGACTTACGCTACACAAAAGACCACGAATGGATTAAATTAGAAGGTAATACTGCCACCATTGGCATTACCGACTTTGCTCAAGGCGAGCTGGGTGATATTGTATATATTGATATTAATACTGTAGGAAAAGCGCTTGAAGCCGAAGCTGTATTTGGTACCGTAGAAGCTGTTAAAACAGTAAGTGATTTATTCTTGCCATTAGCAGGTACTGTTACTGAAGTAAATCCGGCATTAACTGCACAACCTGAATTAGTAAATACCGATGCTTACGGTGCTGGCTGGATGGTAAAAGTGACTGTAACTAATCCTGCTGAATTTGAAAATTTATTGACTAGTGAGGCTTATGCCAAATTGGTTCACTAAGCTTACTAATACAAATGAAAGCTTTGCTTTGGGTGATAGGAGAATTACTGCTCATTTTTATACTACTGAGTATGGCGAGTAGTGATTTTTCAACAAGCCCAAAATGGTTTAAAAATGTGCCAGTGGATAAAATTGTTCATGTAATTTTATTTGGTTCGCTAGCAATGTCATTTTTCTTCTATTTTGAGCAATCGGCAGCAAAATCATTAAAAACAACAAGTGCAAAAGCTTTAGTTTTAATTTTCTGTATTTTGTATGGCATTGGGATGGAGTACTATCAGAAATATTATGTTCCTTCTCGCGGGTTTGAAGTTTCAGATATGCTAGCAGACGCAATTGGGGCAATGTTAGCGTTACCTATTTTCAACTATATAAGAAGAAAATATAATTAATTAAAGCGTATCATTTATAATGGACATCGAAAAAGAAATACAACAATCCAATTTCAGAAATGAATTTCAGAAGTTAGCCATTAACTTAATGTATACAGCT
>CAJATB010000190.1 GCA_903944755.1 uncultured Bacteroidota bacterium | reverse complement strand
TACTTATTTCTCCATGCTGCATGATCAAGTTGTATACCAATTACCCATTGGTCATAGGTTCCTCTGTTAGATATTTCTTTTTTATGTAAGGCAATTCCAGCAGTTATCAAGGCCGGGATTTTTACTTTCCCAGGAACTTCTTTTTCATACGAAGCAGTGTCAATAGGACTTTCAGTGGTTGAAGTGAATAAACCTGTTGTACGCAACCTATCTTGCTTTGCAGACATGCTTTGGTCCAAAGTTGCAGTCGCTCCGTAGCTTAAACTATATTCAGTTTTATCGGTTGTTTTTGCTTTTGTTTTTGACTTCAATGTTGTTTCTCCTAACATTCCTAAGTTTAAAAATACGCCACTATAAATGGTATTTGTGCTAGCCATGGTTTGGTATAGGTAGGTAGAATCTGGATTATAGTCTAGGGATTTAATATTTTGTATATTCTTTCTTCCGAAATTAACGCCCGTTGTTAAGCCTACACTAATATTTTTCCAAGATTTACCTACCCCTAAAAATACTTGGTTTAGCCCACCACTACCTACATAATTATTATATAAAGTATCTCCCGTGCTTGAAACTAATTTTAATTCGTTTAAAGAATAGTTTACTTGGGTAAGCGGCCTTAATCCAAAGGCCATACCCATTTTTTTTTCTTTGCTAAGAGGAACGCCAATTACTAAGTAGTTAGGTGTTAGGTAATTTGACTTTTCTTGTTGGTTTGTACTTTCTTGTTTCAATTTTGTATTGGTGAAATTAACGCCCAAGTCAAAAGTGGTCATATAAATACTACCAAATGAAGCCGGATTATTAAAGTTTATACTTTGTCCAAAACTACCATTCATACTTGTGGTATAGGCAGCAGTAAAACCGCCCATTGCTTGACTCGTTGCATTTTGGCTTATATAAATTTCGTTACCTAGTCCATAACGAGAGAAGGGAGAATTAATTTGTGCATTCACTGTTTGTACAAAACCCATTAAACAGATGATAGGGATTAGCCTAATTATTTTTTTCGCAGATAGCATAAAGTCCTTTAAATATTAAATTTTGGTCGGCAAATATCCTTTTTTTTAAGTGAGGCGCAAAATAACATATATCTCCACCGGTTAATAGCACGTTAAAGTTGGCAAATTTTTGCTCATAAGCAGCAATAATACCATCAATTTCGGCTGCAATGCCCAATATTACCCCACTTAGCAGGTTTGTTTTGGTATCATAACCTATTAGTGGGAACTCGCTTGAAGCTTCTACCATGGGCAACAATGCAGTTAAATCGTGCATTGACTTAAAGCGCATTTGCATACCAGGTGAGATGCTTCCCCCAAGAAACTCATGCTGTTTATTGACGAAATTATAGGTGATGCAGCTTCCAAGGGCAATTACAAGGTTATGTTGGTTGGGGAATTGGTCTACGGCAGCAGTTATTAATGCAATACGGTCGGCCCCGATGGTTTCAGGCTTTCCTACCGGTGTCGTGAAACTTAAGTGTGTTTTTGGCCCTAACAGGTGAAATTTAGAATTTTGAGCCAAAAGCGTCTCAATTTCCTTGTCATGATGAATTACAGAAGCAAGGATTGTTTTTTCGGGCTTCCATGCTTGCAGTAGCGCCGTTATACTTTCAATATTGGCCTGCTCAAATACATGCACTTTTTGCAAATCTTTATTAATAAAGATGGCTGCTTTTAATCGGGTATTTCCAAAATCAAAACAAATACTGGTAGACATATGCTTACTTGAAATTCAAAATTAATGTCTTTGACCCAAAGTTTACCTAAAACAATAGGCAAGTTGCAAAAGTTTTCAGTTCTTTGGAGTACAAAAGAAAATGAAATGAAAGTTGCGGGCTTTACAATTATAAAAAATGCGGTAGTAAATGATTTTCCCATTGTTGAAGCAATCCGTTCAATTCTGCCTGTGGTAGACGAAATGATTGTGTTAATAGGCGATTCTACAGATGAAACAATTGCATTAATTGAATCAATTGGTGATCCTAAGATAAAAATTCATCATTCAGTTTGGGATTCGGCATTAAGAAAGGGAGGAGCAGTTTTAGCAGCCGAAACAAATAAGGCCTTTCAATTAATTGACTCTTCCTTTACTTGGGCTTTTTACATTCAAGGGGATGAAGTGGTGCATGAACAATTTTACCCAGCTATCAAAGCTGCCTGCGCCAAATATGCCAATGATAAAGCTGTGCAAGGCTTACTATTTAATTATAAACATTTTTATGGGACTTACGATTATGTAGGGGATAGTAGAAAATGGTATGATTGCGAAACAAGAATTATAAGAAACAATAAGGAGATAAGCGCTTATAAAGACGCTCAAGGATTTAGGCTGGGAAAAAGTAAATTACCTGTTGCTAAAATTGACGCAAGTATTTACCATTATGGTTGGGTGAAGAGTCCCGAGCAAATGAGAAAAAAACAAAAAGAAAGTAGTGTGTTTTGGAATGACGATACTAAAATGGAAAAAATTAAAGCAAGTCCTGATTATTATGATTTTACAGGATTTGATTCTTTGGAAAAGTTTACAGAAACCCATCCTAATGTGATGCTTGACCGTATTAAGAAAAAAAACTGGGTAATTGATTTAGATGTTTCTAAAAAGAAATTTTCGCTCAAAAATTTGGTATTGTATTATTTTGAAAAATTAACAGGGATTCGCCCTTTTGATTTCAAAAATCATAAAATAATAAGACCCTAACAATGTTTGCAATAAGTGAAATAAATAAGGGAGTAACGAATGGCGACTTTTTGCTGTTAGCTAAAACCATTTCCCACATCGAAAACAAAAGCGAAGGGGTGGCAGCTTTCTTGGAAGCATTAGTGCCAAATAATATTCCTGTTATTGGTATTACCGGCCCTCCAGGTGCAGGGAAAAGTACCCTAATTTCAGCGTTGATAGGCGAATGGATTAAAGAAGGCAAAAAAGTGGCTGTATTGTCGGTGGACCCTTCTTCTCCTTTTCATAAAGGCGCCTTACTGGGCGATAGAATTAGGATGAAGGAATGGTACTTAAACCCGAATGTATTTATCCGTTCTTTGGCGTCTCGCGGCCATTTAGGGGGGCTTACTAGTTCAATGATAGAACTTACCACCTTATTGCAATCGGTTGGCTTTGATGTGGTTGTTTTGGAGACGGTAGGCGTTGGACAGTCTGAGGTAGAAGTAGCTTCACTAGCCGAGACGACCATTGTGGTGTTGGTCCCAGAAGCGGGGGATGAGGTTCAAATGATGAAATCGGGCTTAATGGAGGTTGCTGATTTGTTTGTAGTGAACAAAAGTGACCGGCCAGATGCGCAAGTATTTACAAATCATATCCAGCAAATGTTGATGGAAGCTGCGCATGATACCAAAAGTATAAAAGTGGTAAAGACAGTTGCTAGCCAAGGGGTGGGCATTCAAGAATTAATTACTGCCATTAATGAGCATCATGAGTCCCTATCCAATGCAGGGGGAGATGCAAAATTAATAATGTCTAAAGTGTTACAATTAATTGTTGCCCAAAAAATGAGACAAATTGATTTGAAAGAAATGAATGAAAAATTACTAGTAGCATACGCAAAGCCGCAGTTTAATATTTTTAAATTTGCGCAGTCTTTTTATTAGTGCTATTCGAAAATAAAATTATTACAATAGTTTTTTTCGTCTGCTCTGTTTTGGTGTATAGCAAAATCGAAAGCACTTACAGGTAAATATTCGGCACCTTTTACAAATTGTCCTTGGTAGCCAATTGATTCAAGAAATTGAATAGTTTCCATCACTTTTTCTTTCCCAATATGTCTGGATTCTATTTCTACAATTATTTTAGGCTTGTATTTTGAAAGCGTTTCTACACCTCCTTTGAAAATATTTAATTCATTGCCTTCTACATCAATTTTTAAAAAATTAGGCTTGCAATTATGCACTCCACAATAAGTGTCAAGAGTAGAGGTAGTTACCTTTTCAAATGAGGTAAAGTTAGTATCGT
>CAJATB010000189.1 GCA_903944755.1 uncultured Bacteroidota bacterium | reverse complement strand
TGACTGTCAATGCTATGTCCTCCGGCTATAACAATACCCGCTTCGGCGCAGGTTTTGCGGGCGCCATCCATTACTTTGGCAGCCACACTTGCTGGTAAAGTGGCCAATGGCCATCCTAATACGGCTAATGCGAAAATTGGTTTTCCTCCCATTGCATACACATCACTTATCGCGTTTGCTGCAGCAATTTGTCCGAACGAAAAGGGGTCGTCAACAATAGGCATAAAAAAATCGGTGGTACTAATCATTGCTGTTTTATCGTCTATTTGATAAACCGCTGCATCGTCCCTACTGTCATTTCCTACTAATAATTGTGGCACATTGGAGCCTACATTATGAGAGGCTAATATCTCTGAAAGTACTGCTGGTGATATCTTACAGCCGCACCCGCCGCCTTTTGAATGTTGTGTTAATTTAATACTCATGTTAGTAATGCAATTTTTATTTTCTACTTATTTATACTTTCTTGTTCCCAAGTGATTTCACCAAAGTTATAAGCTTGTTCAATACCATGGTTTATAATTAGTTGCCCCAATGTATTAACGCCAATTACTGTTCCAGTGAAACTAATATTGTTATTTTTAAATTTTACCTCCTTGCCTTTTTTATACAATCGTTTATTGTAGGTTGCTAGCATCGTTTCAAAATTTCCTGTGGTCCATTCTTCCACTCTTTTGTTAATCCATCCCGATAAGTCCTTTAGTTGTTCGTTCACGTTATTATCCTTACCTGTTATTTGTTTTAGCGATACTGGGTTAGGGAGGTCGGGTGAAAAACTTGTTTGGTTAATATTTACGCCAATTCCTATTACCGACCAGTTCCAATCGCTTCCACGCACGACGTTTTCAATTAAAATGCCCCCCGCCTTTCTGTCATGCCAATAAAGGTCGTTTGGCCATTTAATTTTGGTGTCAAAGCCAGCAATTTTGCTAAAATAGTCGGTTAAGCCTAGGGAAATGGCTACCGATAACCCAAATTGCTGTTGCAAATTCAAGCTATTTGGTACAATGCCAGCTTCTTTTAGGTGTTTTAGGCCCAAAACGTAGGAACAAAGCAAATTTTGTCCTGGCGCGCTTCCCCAAATTTTGGCCTGTTGACCTTTACCCTTTGTTTGATAATCGGCCCTGTAACAACTGCCAGAAATCGCTAATCCTTCCTGAATTTGAGCCATGGCATACATATTGGTACTATCTATGGAAAGTAGTTCTATAAGCGGCTCCCCTAATATGTTAAATGGTGTGGCTAGTGACAAAGAATTGCTATTTTTGTAAAGTTAGTTTAGAATCATTTTATAATTCAAAATGTTTCCGCTGACAATGAAATAACAAATAAATAATTGAAGAATTGGAACAACTTTCCGCCCTTAAGAATCGTCCGAAATCAACGGTAAATCAGCTAACCAGAAGTAGTAAAATTTTCAAAACAATTATCCAAGCAATTCAGGATAAAAAAGGAGAAAATATCATAAGCTTAGATTTAAAAAAAATACATGAAGCTGCAGCTGATTTTTTTATCATTTGCGAAGCTAATAATACCACTCAATTAAAAGCAATTGCTGACAATATAGAGTACGAAGTTAAGCACAAGTTGGGTGAAATGCCTTACAAGAGTGAAGGCAAGAATGCTGCTCAGTGGTTGCTAATTGACTATATTAATGTAGTCGTACACATTATGCACCCAGAATCAAGAAATTTTTATCAGTTGGAAGAAATGTGGAGCGATGCTGATACAAAAATGCATGATTTAGAAAACTAATTATCAACTTTATTGTTATACTAATTGATCATTCACATTGACCATAAATAGCTACAACCATTTCACATGATACCTGAAAACAAAAAGAAGAAATCAAACCCCTTGGGTGACGGGCCTAAACTACCCAAGTTTAACATATACTGGATCTATGGCTTAATTGCTTTATCCTTATTGTCGGCTCGTTTTTTCCAAACAGCACCAGACGTTTCAACATTGTCTCACAATGAATTTGTGAAAATAATGGCGAGTGGTGACGTAGAAAAATTTGTTAAGGTAGAAAATAAGAAAGTAGTTCATTTTTATATTAAACCAGATAGCATCCAAAAAGAATTCTATGTTCAAAAATTCAAGACGAAGCTTTCTAAAGAAAAAGTAAAAGGCAATTACTTATTTGAGTACAAAGTAGATAGTTGGGATTCTTTCAATAAAGAAGTAGAAGAAATATATACAAAATATGCTGTTGTGAATATCCCAGACAGCAAAACAGATACCGAAAGTGATTGGTTTGGCCCAATAGCTAATACTATTATATCTATAGGATTAATGGTGGTGGTTTGGGTATTGTTAATGCGTAAGATGGGCGGTGGTGCTGGCGGAAGCGGCGGCGGTCCTGGTGGCATTTTCAATGTGGGTAAATCTAAAGCGACTTTATTTGAAAAAGGAGGCACGAAGGTAAATATTACTTTTGCGGACGTTGCTGGTTTGGAAGAAGCTAAGGAAGAAGTAATGGAAATTGTTGACTTCTTAAAGCAACCCAAAAAATATACTGCATTGGGTGGTAAAATACCTAAGGGTGCATTGTTAATAGGCCCTCCAGGTACAGGTAAAACATTATTAGCAAAAGCAATGGCTGGCGAAGCGCAAGTGCCTTTCTTTAGCTTAAGTGGTTCTGACTTTGTGGAAATGTTTGTAGGTGTTGGTGCAAGTCGTGTGCGTGATTTATTCAAACAAGCGCGTGAAAAAGCACCATGTATTATATTTATTGATGAAATTGATGCTATTGGTCGTGCTCGTGGTAAAAATGCCATGATGAGCAATGACGAACGTGAAAACACATTAAACCAATTGTTGGTAGAGATGGATGGTTTTGGTGGGGACACCGGCATTATTATATTAGCGGCTACCAACCGTCCTGATGTATTGGATGCTGCGTTATTACGTCCAGGCCGTTTTGACCGTCAAATATCAATTGACCGTCCCGATGTCAAGGGGCGTGAAGAAATATTTAAAGTGCATTTAGGTCCAATTAAAGTTTCTGAAAGTTTAGACGTTCATAAATTAGCCGAACAAACTCCAGGGTTTGCAGGTGCTGATATTGCAAACGTTTGTAACGAAGCTGCTTTAATTGCTGCACGTAAAGGAAAGACAGGGGTTGAGATGATTGACTTCCAAGATGCCATTGATAGAGTGATTGGTGGCCTAGAGAAAAAGAATAAAATTATTTCTAAGGAAGAAAAAGAAGTAATTGCTTATCATGAAGCTGGTCACGCAATTTGCGGTTGGTTCCTTGAACATGCGTATCCTTTATTGAAAGTTACCATTGTGCCACGTGGCACTGCGGCATTAGGTTATGCGCAATACACGCCTAAGGAGCAATACTTATATACCATTGAACAGTTAACCGATCAAATGTGTATGACATTAGGTGGTCGTGCTGCAGAACAAATTTTCTTTGGTCGTATTTCAACAGGTGCTTCGAACGATTTACAACAAATCACCAAAATGGCGTACTCAATGGTAACCACTTATGGTATGAATGATAAAATTGGTAATGTTAGTTTTTACGATCCTTCGCAAGAAAATACTTTCCAAAAACCTTTTAGTGAGGAGACTGGAAAAATTATTGATGAAGAAGTACGTAAAATGATTGATGCTGCTTACCACAGAACTTTGGATTTATTGACAACTAAAAAAGAGCAAGTGGAAACAGTGGCGAAAGCATTGTTGTCGAGAGAAGTTTTACATAAATCAGATGTAGAAGAATTAATAGGCGATCGTCCTTTTGAAGAGAAGAAAATATTAGACGAAACTCCTGCTACCACTAAATTAGATAGTAACGAGCAATTTGCTCCTGCAGAAACAACAGTTGTGCAAGCTAATGACACTGTTATTGAAGCCACTGATGCAGCAGAAAAACCTAATGAAGCTTAAGCACTGAAACTTTGAAAATGGAATCAACAGGCGCTAGAAATAAAATATTACAAAAGATAAAACAGGCACTAAAGTCACCAGTGCCTGTTCCTTTTCCTGACCAGGTAGCTGATACCCCTATTTTTATTCCCACTAATCACGAATTAACTATCGATTTTGCTGAAAAATTTACAGAACTACTTGGTAAATTTGTTTACTGTGCCGACGAAGCGGAATTGGTAAGTCAGCTAAATGGTTTAATTAAGGCAAATAAATGGGAGAAAATTTATTCTCGTGAAACGGGTTGGTTAGACGACATGTCTGAATACCATTTTGACCCTGTAACCACCGACGACTTAGCAAGCTGTGATGCTGCAATTACTTTATGTGATCATTTGGTAGCTAGAACTGGCACTATTGTATTGAGTAGTCAACAATTAAGTGGACGCACTACTAGCGTTTACGCACCAATACATATTTGTGTTGCTTATACGCATCAATTAGTGTTTGATATTAGTGACAGCCTTGCTTTATTTAAGAAAGAGTCCGAATTTATGCCTAGTATGATAACATATGCTACAGGCCCTAGTCGTACTGCTGATATTGAAAAAACTTTAGTAGTCGGCATTCATGGTCCTAAAGAAGTTTACTGTTTTTTAGTAGATAAGTTAACCGATTAGTACCTTTATAAAAACCACCTCCTAATGGAACTCGTTCCTGGCAAAAAAATATATTTTTTATCTGACTTTCATTTGGGAGCGCCGAATGAAGTAGCAAGTAGAAAGCGAGAGGACCGTTTGGTACGCTTTTTAAACCATGCCAAGCAGGATGCGGCTGCGTTTTTTATTGTGGGGGATATATTTGACTTTTGGTTTGAATATAAAACGGTTGTACCAAAGGGTTTCGTGAGGCTATTAGGATGTTTAGCTCAAATCTCAGATGCTGGTATCCCAATTCATATTTTTACAGGCAATCACGACTTGTGGATGAACGACTATTTGACCAAAGAATTAAATGCAAAAGTATATTTTGAACCAAAACAATTCCAATTTGGCGACAAACAGTTTTTAATAGGGCATGGGGATGGCTTAGGCCCTGGGGATGATGGCTATAAACGCCTTAAAATAATATTTACAAATCCAGTTTGTCAATGGCTATTCCGTCAGCTGCATCCCGATATGGGCATTCGTTTAGCAAACTACTTTAGTGCAAAAAGCAGGGCTAAAACAGGAACGGCTGACGAGCAATTTTTAGGAGAAGATAAAGAATGGTTAATAATTTATTGTAAAGAGAAAGCAAAGGAGATGGATGTTGATTTTTTTATATTCGGTCACCGTCATTTTGCAATTGATTTTAAAATTAACGATCGTTCAAAGTATATTAACTTAGGCGACTGGATACGATTAAATACTTATGGTGTTTTTGACGGAACAAATATGGAGCTAAAAGATTGGAAGGACTAGTGTTAAATTTATTCATTTCATAATATTCTCTTTATGAACCTCGACCAACAAATATTAAACAACTCGCTAAGGAGTTACCTTGTTGTTTTGGGTATTTTCCTAATTACTTTTATTTTAAAAAGAATTATTTCTCGTTTTTTTGCGAGCTTAATTTATACTTGGATTGATAAAAAAAATCATGCTGAATTAAGAAAAAGTCATGTGATTCGCTTGGTGGTGCCTATTGAACAATTTTTACTTTTCTTAGTAACTATTGTAGCTTTATATGAATTGCATTTCCCAAAAGCATGGGATTTGCACTTGTTTAAAATTACCTTACAGCAGGCGATTGAATCGACGGTGAAAATGTTTTTTATAATTTTATTTGTTCGTGTTTGCTTAAGAACCTTAGAATTTATAGCAAAAGTATTGGAGCAAAAAGCAAAGCTAACCAAGGACCAGTCCGACGACCAGTTGGTATTGTTTTTCAGAGATTTTTTCAAAGTAATTTTCTATATCATTGGTTTTTTATTGGTACTTCATTATGTATTTAATGAAGATATAGGGAATTTGGTTACTAGCTTAAGTTTAGTGGGAGCTGCTGTGGCATTGTCTTTGCGAGAAAGCCTTGAAAATATTATTGCTTCTTTTATTATATTTTTCGACAAGCCTTTTACTGTCGGCGACATTGTAAAAGTTAATAATTTCACAGGCACCATTGAAAAAATAGGTTTGCGTAGTACGCGCATTCGAACGCAAGAAAAAACATACATTTCTGTTCCTAACAAACAAATGGTTGACAATATTATTGATAATATAAGCTTAAGAACAGAACGTAAAATTGAAATGGATTTGCAGCTTAGTATTAATTCCTCAGCGGATGCATTGTTAAAATTCACTCAATTTTTAAAAGATACTATTTTAAAAAATTCGGCCATAATAAACTCATCAGTATTTGTTGCAGATTCCGGTAAACAATTTCATACTATACATGTTGAATGTTTTGTGGGGATTAATTATGACATTGAAAGTTTTAATGCAACTAGGCAGGCATTAAATTTAGCGGCTATTGAATTCGCGAATGCACATCAACTTAAATTTGCCGAAAAAGGCTAACCGGCTACTAACTATCTTTTAGACTTACTAAAAAGTTTTTAATATTATTCAAGCTATCAATTAGGGCGATATCCTTGTTTGCTTTTTCCTTGTTATTTTTTAAATAAGTTTTAGCACCTTCAATAGAATATTTCTTCTCTCTTAATAAATAATAAATTTGTTTTAAGAACTCTATATCCTGCGCACGAAATAACCTATCTCCTTTCCTTGTTTTTCTAGGTTGTAATTGCTTGAATTCTTTTTCCCAATAACGAATCAATGAAGTATTGGCATTAAACCAAACTGCAACTTCTCCAATTGGGTAGTATAATTTCTTGCTTAAAACTTCTGCAGTCGGCACACGTAATTTTTCCATTTCTCCATCCATGGAAGCGAATGATTTTCGACCTCTTTTGTGTGAAATAGTATCCCTGCCAAAGTGCATAGGTGCTCTTGATACTGTTGGCATTTCAGCTATCTCTAGCTCCTTTACTTCTTGCTCAATTGCTTTAGGTGTTGGTTTATAGGCAACCGACTTCACCTGCTTAGTCCTTTTTATATGAACTGGCTCGGAAGGTGTGCCACCAAATAAGTTTAATTGCTGCAATTGTTCTGCCATTTGACAAAGTTAAGGGAGTATTAAGTTTAACTAGCCCCTGTAAATGATTGGTGGATAAATTGTTAAGTAAATCGTATTTTTGGGTATGCGATTATTTATACTTACTGATACGAAACTTGCCGTTTCTAGCGCTATTTTGTTTCAAAAAGTCATTGATATTATTGAAGCAGGTGCTAATGCCGCTCATTTACAGTTTTATATTGTTAGTAATCATTTTCCTATTCATTTTAAAGAATTATTCTTAAGAAGTCACCAAGTTACTTTACTCAATCAGCTACAAGCGGAGCAGCTTATTGGAGAAGTTACCAATGCTAGTATACTTCATTTCGGCGCCGAATTAAAAGGCAGCGCTCAATTCCCCCATTATTTTATTCCACTTACGCATCCTGGTTTAGCTACAGATTTTTCCTTTTTAAAACGTATTTCACACCAGTTTGCTTTTAAATCGTACCTAAAAAAAGCCACGAGTGTATTTTGTTTAAATGATTGGGCATTTAATAGTTTGCAATTTTTTTATAAGCAATACGCATCCCTTTTCAAACCTGCTTTTTTGCCTACCGCAGCACTACCTACCTTTGAATGGACACAATTGTCCGAGGTGAAAAATGATTTTTCGGATGGCAATAACTATTTTTTAGCATTCGTTCCTATTGATCATTTTGTGGACACACTAAAGGAATTCTCAATATTCAAAAAATGGCAGCAAACGTCCATGTCTATTGTCTTTGTTTTTGACAATGAAACACAATTGCAAGAAGCTGTTACATTATTAAAAGGCTATAAGTACAAGGATGCAGTGGTGTTGAAAAATAGCGCTGCATTATCGCAAGCTTGGATTGCGGCAACCTATGCCATACTTTTTGATGGTGTTGATTTTGATAAAACAGTTATCATGGAATGGGGGATATTTTATGATATCCCTTTACTCTTTAATTTTATTAAATCACAGCCTGATTCATGGAATAAAGCCGGATCGGTATTTTCATTTTCTGAACAATCAGCCCTTGCTAGCCATTTTAAATTATATTATAAGGACGAAGTTTACCGACAAGCAAGAGCTAAAATGGGAAAGGAATGGCTTCAATTGCTTTTAAGCGATCGTTTGCAAAAAGGCTTACCAAATTTAATCAATGAACTAAAAGGGTAACAGCTAGCGTATATAATAAATTGCGTATTTTTGCTTTAATTAAATACTGATATGCACCAATCAACAATAACAGTTCAAGTTGAACTTGATGATCAAAAAATCCCACAAACAATGAAGTGGTCAGCTTCGGATAGTACTGCTACCGAAGCGCAGGATGCACGTGCCATGATGCTTACTTTTTGGGATCCTACCGACAAAACCGCCTTACGTATCGACTTATGGACTAAGGATATGATGGTGGATGAGATGGCTGATTTCTTTTATCAAAATTTAATGGGCATGGGGGACACTTATTTAAGGGCCACCCAGGATAAGGCCATTGGAGATAGTTTTAAAGAATTTGCGAAAGAATTTTATAAAAAGTTTAAGGCGAGTCAATTAACACAAGGACCTAAATAATTATTTAAAAAAGTAATATTAAAAAATATTTTATGAGTTTAGAAGAAAAAGTAATGTCTCTTATGAAAGAGGCAATGAAAAGCAAAGACGAAGTAACATTAAGAAGCGTTAGAGCCATTAAAGCTGAAATTATTAAAGCTAAAACAGATCCTGGTGCAAATGGAGTGATTACGGAAGAAACAGAAATGAAAATTTTACAAAAATTAGTGAAGTCTCGCAAGGATTCTTTGTTGATTTATGAACAACAAAATAGGCCTGATTTAGCTACTAAAGAATCGGAGGAAATACATGTTATCGAAAAATTCTTACCTGCTCAAATGAGTGAAGCTGATGTAAAAGCGGCTGTGGAAGCAATTATTGCAGCGGTTGGTGCAGCAGGCCCTCAGGACTTAGGAAAGGTTATGGGACTTGCCACTAAGCAACTAGCTGGTCAAGCAGATGGCAAAGTAATTTCTGCTATTGCAAAGTCATTACTAACTGCTTAATATATGTGGTTAGACCTTTTCGCCGGCACTGTTTTGGTAATTGCCATTTTGCAAGGCTATAAAAATGGGTTTATTAGAGCGCTCATTTCTTTTTTCTCCTTATTTATTGGGTTACTCCTTGCTTTTCAATTTGCGGGATGGGTAGCAGGCCAACTAAAGGAGCATACCAAAATAAATTCGCAGTTACTGCCCTTCATTTCATTTTTAATCGTGCTCATTTTGGTATTAATACTACTACGTTGGGCAACAAGGCTTTTACAGCAAACTGCGGAATGGTTAATGCTTGGCTGGTTGAATAAACTACTTGGCATTGTGTTGTATAGTTTAATTTACTTTACTATTTTGAGTGCTTTGGTTTATTTCTTCCAACTGTTAGGGGTGCTTGAGGCGGGTAAAATGAAAGCAACTTATAGCTATGAATACCTTCATAAATGGTGGCCTTATTGTTTGGAAAAGTTGTCTATTTGGGTACCTTCTATTAAGCAATCCATAGCAAATTTTTCAAAACGGCTGTTCTAGCGGGTACCATTTTACGCTTAATTAACTATCTTTATCAGTAAAGGTATACATGCTATACCTGACCATTAAATGCTACCCTAGGGTACAACTTTTAATTACTTATGGAATACGAAATAAAAAAGGACGGGAAGTTTGAATATGTGGAAGTAGGAGAGGGGGAACCCTTAATGCTTTTGCATGGTTTATTCGGTGCGCTAAGTAACTTTTCGGACCTTATTGAAAACTTTAGGGGTTCCTATAAAGTAATTGTGCCCTTATTGCCTTTATTCGAATTAGACTTATTACACACAAGCGTTTCGGGCTTAGCTAAACATGTTACAGCATTTATTGAGCATAAAGGGTATGATCATATTCATTTATTAGGCAATTCTTTAGGGGGACACGTTGGGCTGGTTTATGTATTAAAGCACCCTGAAAAAATTAAATCATTAACGCTAACTGGCAGTAGTGGACTGTTCGAGAACGCAATGGGGGACAGTTACCCAAAAAGAGGAGACAGGGATTATATCAAAAATAAAACAGCACTTACTTTTTACGACCCGGCAATGGCTACGGATGAATTAGTGGACGAGGTTTTTGAAATTACTAAAAATAGAATCAAGGTTATAAAGATTATCGCGTTAGCGAAAAGTGCTATTAGAAATAATTTAGGAGAGGAATTGAATCAAATTAAAATTCCTACGCTACTTATTTGGGGTAAGAACGACACCGTTACGCCACCATTTGTCGCTGAAGAATTTAATAAACTTATTCCTAATAGTGAATTGCACTTCATTGACAAATGCGGGCATGCGCCTATGATGGAACAACCAGCAGCATTTAATAGTATACTTTCTGCTTTCTTGACCTCCTTGCCAAAATAAAATTACCTATTATGTTAGCTTCAACAATTGCTATTAAAGGTTTTCCCATGCTTCATCTTGAAGATAAGGCAGCCTTTGTGTTGCAATGCATGGAGGACTTTGAAGTACAACATTTACCCATTATCAAAGATGATTATTTTATAGGGTTAGTTAACAAGTCGGACGTTTTAGATATTGACGCGAACGACACAATAGCCAAAATAGCGGACCAGTTTGAAAGAATTGGTATTGCTGGTAAAGCACATTTTTTAACTGCTTTGGATTTGTATGCAAAGCACCACCTTAGCTTATTGCCCGTTTTAAATGAACAACAAGAATGTGTTGGCGTGATTCCTCAAAAAAACTTAAATGAATTATTGGCTCAATTTTTAGGTGTCGCACAGCCAGGTGCTATATTGGTTTTATCTATTTTACCTTATCAATATTCATTAGCTGAAATGAGTCGCTTGGTTGAAACAAACAATGCGCAAATTTTACAATTGAATACGCATTTTGAAGAAGCAACGGGGTCCTTGATCATTACCCTAAAAATAAATAAAGAAGAGGCAACGGCTATTATTGCTACATTCCAGCGGTATAATTATCAGGTATTGCACTATTTTGGGAAAGCTACTGTGCACAACGATATTGAAGAACATTATCATCATTTAATGAATTACCTAGATGTTTAACAAATGGGTGCTTACGCTAGTTTTCACTTTGTCTTTTTTTATAATTAGTTTTATTGGTAAGGCACAAGTAAAAATTGGAACCATAAGCCTAGAGGGGAATAATAAAACCAAATCTTATATTCTTTTTCGGGAACTACCTTATCATGTAGGCGATGTAATTGCTTTAGATTCTTTAGCAAAACTTGATACACTCGCTCAGCAACAACTGTTTAACACTTCTTTGTTTTTAGACGTCGCAGTAGTGTCTAATTTAGTAGATAGCCAAACAGTGAGTATACACATTAAAGTAAAAGAGCGCTGGTATTTTTTCCCAATTCCCTATTTCAGATGGGTAGATAGAAGTTTTAGTGAGTGGTGGAATGTATACAATCACAGTTTAGACAGGGTAAATTATGGCATTAATTTAAGGCAAGCCAATGCAACAGGGAATAATGACAAACTAACCGTAGGTTTAATTACTGGCTACACGCACCAAGCGGTTGTTAAATATCAATTTCCATATATTGATAATAAGCTAAGGTATGGCTTAGGTGTTGGTTGGTTAAATTTTACACAAAAAGAGGTAAATATTGCAACAGTAAATGACAAGCAGCGATTTCTTAAAACGCCCGATGTAAATCAAAAAGGCTACAGAGGGAGTGTTTCTATTTTGTATCGTCCTAATTTATTTGAAAGACACACTGTTCAATTGGGCTTTGGTAATAACCAGGTTTCAGATACCGTATTTCTTTCACGACCTAATTACTTACCTAACCATAAAAAAGACTTTTCTTATTTTGATTTAACTGCCACATTTTCGAAGGTGAAATTTAATTATAATGCTTATCCTACACAGGGAACTAGCACTGAATTTGCTGCTTACCAAAGGTTTTCAAACGCAAGTAATTTTACTTCATTGCAGTTTCGAAAAGTATATGCACATCCATTTTCAAAAGCCAACTTCCTATTAGTAGAATCTAATTCTGTAGTTAAGTTCATGCCCAATATGAATTACTTAGACGGTAAACTTGTTGGATATGGGAATATGCAATTAAGTGGTTTGGAGTATTATGTGGTGGATGGAAATGCAGCTAGCATTTTAAAGGCACAATGGCACCATTCTTTAGGAAGTATCACGGTTAAAAATTTCCTTACCGATAAGTTTTTGCCTTCCGTAAAATATCAGTTTTGGCTTAAAGTTTTCTCTCATTTAGGGTATGTTTATAGTGACCAGCCTCGAAATACAAACAAGCTTTCTAATACCCTATTAAGAACTGCGGGCGTAGGGTTGGATATTATTAGTATATACGATTTTGTGTTAAAAATTGACTACAGTGTGAATCAGTTGGGGGACAAAGGGGTATATTTGCACGGAGGGATAAATTTTTAAATATAGTAATGAAAGTAGCGATTTATAGTAGAGGGGTTGATATTGACCAAGAACAGTCATTGAATGCACTGTTATTGGAGCTAAGTCGCTATGATATTACCATTTATGTTTACGGGGAGCTAGTCAATAATTTTAATTTAGTTGCGTTGCCTGGGAAAAAGCCCCTTATTCCTTTTGCTAGTTCTTCCGACCTGCACAATACTATTGACTGTTTAATTAGCTTGGGAGGTGATGGTACGGTGCTTGATGCGATTACTTTAGTAGGCGATACCACCATTCCAATATTGGGTATTAATTATGGCCGTTTAGGTTTCTTGGCAACTATTTCTAAGGACGAATTAAGTTTAATGGTTGACGCTTTAGTGAACAGAACCTATGTGATTGAAAAAAGAACATTAATGCACCTTGATGCTAGTATCCCCATTTTTGGAGCAGCACCTTTTGCATTAAACGAATTTGCCATTCATAAAAGAGACACTTCTCCAATGATAAAAATTCATACCTATTTAAATGGTGAATTTTTAAACTCCTATTGGGCGGATGGCCTTATAGTGGCTACTCCTACGGGATCTACTGGGTATAATATGAGCTGTAATGGGCCCATTTTATTTCCTGATTCAGCAAGTTTTGTGATTACGCCCGTGGCCCCACATAATTTAAATGTAAGGTCTATTGTTGTGCCCGATACTTCGGTAATTTCATTTGAAATAGAAGGAAGAACCGAAGCATTAATTTGTGCTTTAGATGCTAGAAAGGAAATTGTACCAAAGACAATTGAATTAGCTGTAAAAAAAGAAAACTTTTTAATTCACTTTATACGATTGAATGAAAACAGTTATTTATCTACATTAAGAACAAAACTCACTTGGGGTTTAGATAAAAGAAATTAACCAATGCGTACCCAACAATTTTTAGTAATATTATTTTTAGGTATCTCTCAAATTGGGTTTGCGCAGCATTTGCAATTGAGAGAAATTAAGGGTGAAGTTGGTTTGATGGGAGGGCTTGCTTCTTACAATGGTGACATTTCACCTCAAGTTCAATTTATTAGTAAAAATTTTGGCGCTTTTTATAAAAAGCAACTAAATGACTACGTGGGTATTCGGGTTAATTATGAGTACTTAAGTTTAGCTGGAAATGATATTCAGTCCGATTCTTTGAGCTATGAGTTTGCAAGAGGCCGCTATTTTTATCGTCGGTTTCATGATATTAGTGTAATGGGGGAATTTCATTTTTTTAGGTTTATCACGGGTAATAAAAGGTTTAGGTTTACCCCGTATCTTGGATTTGGGGTGGGTGTTTTATTGCCTTTAGCCGATAACCAAGCGCCTATTTTTAAAGATAGTGTTGAGAAAAGAATTATTACCATGCCCATTAATTTGGGTTTTAAATACAACGTTACAGGTCCCTGGAACATTTTTGCTGAAGCTACTTACCGTTTTACTAGTACAGATAAGCTAGATTATTTTGCAGATGAGGACACTTATACTACCCCTCTTTACCCAGTTACTAACTACCAAGCGAGTACCTCAGGCAAAGACCAATATTTTGGGGTAAAAATGGGGGTTTCTTATAACTTATTAAAAGTGCATGGGCCAGATCGCATAAAAAAGGGGAACAAAGCATTTTACCAAGTAAATAAGGGCTTAGAGAAAAAAAGCCTTTTTGGCCTGTTTAAACGTAAATAACCTCCTTATTTTCTTACTTTTACATTATGGAAAACTTGGATTTGAATCGACTGCCTAAGCATATTGCGATTATCATGGATGGTAATGGTCGTTGGGCACAAGAAAAAGGCCAAGATAGGCTATATGGTCATTATCATGGGGTGATTAGTGTAAGAAAGGTAGTGGAAGCTGCCACGGAAATTGGCATTGAATACCTTACCCTTTATGCATTTAGCACTGAAAATTGGGACAGGCCAGAAGCGGAAGTGACTGGCTTAATGGTACTTTTCGTGGATACTATTGCGAAAGAGGTGCCCGATTTACACAAAAACAATATCAAATTACGTTTTATAGGTGATTTGGACATGCTGCCCCCAGCCGCGAAAAAAGCATTAGCTGATGCCACTGAGCAAACAGCAAATAATACAGGTTTAACACTCATTATTGCACTTAGCTATAGCAGCCGTTGGGAGATAGTACAAGCCACCCAAAAATTAGCGTTAGCAGTGCAAAATGGAGCCTTGCAGCCGGATCAAATAACCGAAGCGGTTTTTGCTGCAGCCCTTACCACTAGTGATTTTCCTGACCCAGCACTCATGATCAGGACTAGTGGAGAACACCGTATAAGCAACTTTCTATTATATCAAATGGCCTATGCCGAACTGTATTTTACAGACACACGCTGGCCTGACTTTCGCAAAGAACACTTAGTGAATGCATTATTGGATTATCAATCAAGAGAACGAAGATTTGGCAAGACAAGCGCTCAAGTCCAAACGAATGATTGATTAAAATAATATGTTTATTTTGTCTTTTTAACAAAGACTTTGAAATATTACGAGTAATTTGCGACACTTTTAATTCATAAATGTTAGTACACAAGCAGATGCAGAAATTCCTCCTTTTTTTTATTGGCACATTATCGGCTCTTTTTTTAACGCAAACGTCCTTTGCGCAGGAAGTTCCTGTGAAAGATTCTATAGGTCAAATTAATGTAAAATTAATTGGCATTTTTTCCCAAAAAACGCCAGCTAAGTATAAGATCAGAGATATCAAAGTAGTCGGAAATCAATTCTTCGACGAAAACTTATTATTGTCCCTTTCTGCCTTAAATATCGGGGATGAAGTAAATATTCCAGGTGGTGATAATTTTGCCAAAGCCATTCACAAATTAATGGATCAAAACTATTTCAGTGATGTAAGTGTGTATTTGACTGATTTAAAAGACAATGAAATTGATGTTGAAATTAATGTGGTGGAACGACCTCGATTATCGAAGTTTACTTTTACAGGTACCAAAAAATCAGAGAATGAGGAATTGTCTGGTAAAACTGGATTATTGCCTAATAGGGTTATTACCGACAACATGAAAATCACAGCAGTAGAAGGCATTAAAAAATTCTTCGCTGAAAAAGGATTTCAGGACGCAAAAGTGTCCATTAAAGAAACCAAAGACGCAAGCAAAAAAAATAACGTGGCCTTGAACTTTATTGTGGACAAAGGGCCTAAAGTGCGTATTAATAATATTAATTTCGGAGGCAATGCGATAGAAGAAGGGAAGCTTAAAAAAAGCCTTAAAGAAATTCACGAAAAATCGAGATTGACTTTATATCCTAATATTGATAAGCCTGTCATTGTTAAAACAACGCCCTATACTTTTGAACAGTATATGAAAGAGAAAGGCTATTTGACTTTCACTAAAACAAGAAAAGTTTTGAATCCTTATGCACGTATTGGGTTTTCCTCTTCTAAATTCAAGGACAGTAAATACGATGAAAGCAAGGAAAATTTATTGAACTATTATAACTCACTTGGTTATAGGGACGCGGTCATTGAAAAAGATACTGTTTATCATAATGCTATTGGCAATTTGAATATTGACATGCAAATGAAAGAAGGTCGCAGGTATTACTTTGGTAATATTACTTGGAGAGGCAATACAAAGTATCCTGATTCTTTATTAACTGCCATTTTAAATATTAAGAAAGGCGAGATTTATAATCGTGAAATTTTATATAATAAATTAGGTAAGACTCAAACAGCAGAAGGAGGAGACATTAGTGGTTTATACCAAGACGATGGCTATTTGTTTTTTGCAGTTGACCCTATTGAAACGGCTGTTTATAACGACACCATCGATTATGAAATTAGGTTACGTGAAGGTCCTCAAGCAACTATCAAAACAATTAGAATTACAGGCAACGAAAAAACCAAGGATTTTGTAATTCGTCGTGAAGTGAGAACTATTCCTGGAGATAAGTTTAGTCGTAGTTTATTAATACGTTCTCAACGTGAAATTTCGCAGTTAAATTATTTCGATCAAGAAAAAATACAAATAAATCCAATTCCAAATCCAGAAGATGGAACAGTAGATATTAATTATGGTGTTGAAGAAAAATCGAGCGACCAGTTAGAATTAAGTGCTGGTTGGGGTGGTTATATTGGACTCACAGGCACGCTTGGGGTAACCTTCAATAACTTTTCTTCTAAGAATCTATTTAAGAAGTCAGCATGGGATCCATTGCCAATGGGCGATGGCCAAAAATTAAGTATTAGGGTACAGAGTAATGGCAAGGCCTTTAGGTCAACAAATTTCTCTTTTACAGAACCATGGTTTGGGGGTATTAAAAGAAACTCCTTAACGGTAAGCATTTATAATACAAAGTATGGTCAAACCTACGATTTGCAAACTGGTATGTATGACCCTAACGCTGCCGATTCAAGATACATTTCAACAACTGGTGGTACCATTTCATTTGGACGCCAATTGGCTTGGCCTGATGACTATTTTTCGTTGAACATTGGCTTAAACTATACAAGGTATACGTTAAAGAACTATGCTATTGACCCTTATAACCTTCCTAACTTAGATAATGGTGTTGTAAATAATGTGAACCTTAGAATTGGTTTACAAAGAACTTCAGTGGATCAACCATTATTTCCAAGAACAGGTTCGACCTTTTTATTCAGTGGTCAATTAACGCCACCTTTTTCTTTAATAGATCCTTCTTTTGCTAAAAAGTCAAATCCGTATGAATTACTTGAATATCATAAGTGGAGATTAAATGGCGAATGGTTTGTTCCATTAGGTAAGCCTGCTGGAGAAGACCATAATAAACAATTCGTTTTACGTTTTGCTGCAAAATTTGGATTCTTAGGAAAGTATAATCCCGATTTAGAAGTATCTCCTTTTGAAAGGTTCCAATTAGGAGATGCCGGATTAAGTAACCAGTTCGCATTATTAGGATATGATATTATTGCACAACGTGGGTATCCTGTATATGAAAGTTCGAATCCTAAAATAAATCCTGACCAACAGTCATCAAGACAAAAGTTTTCCATTTTTAATAAATATGCAGTGGAGCTTCGCTATCCATTAAGCTTGGCTGCAAGTAGTACAATTTATGCGTTAGGCTTCTTTGAAGCGGCAAATGGTTGGTATAGCATGAAGGAATATAACCCGTTTAATTTACGTCGTTCGGTAGGAGTTGGTATGCGTTTTTACTTACCTATGTTTGGTTTATTAGGATTCGATTATGGAATTGGACTTGACAGATTAAATGGAACAAATGCATTAAAAGATGCAGGCAGGTTTACGTTTATGTTAGGTTTTGAACCAGAATAAAAGAATGACTTATTTTATATAAAAAATAACGAATATGTATAACAAGAAAAATATTTTAGTCCTAGCGATTGCTTTGCTTTCGTTTTTTGGTACACAAGCCCAAAGTAAATATGCTGTTATAAACACCAAGTATATTTTAGATAAAATTCCTGAATATAAAGAAGCAGACAAAAAGTTAAAAGTATTAGGGGATACCTGGCAGCAAGAAATTGATGATAAGCAGATGGTATTAGATAAGATGTATAAAAATTATGAAGCGGAACAGTTTATGCTGTCCGAAGACCTTAGGAAAAAGCGTGAGGATGAGTTATTTATGAAAGAAAAAGAACTTAGAGATTTACAAAAAAAGCGCTTTGGCTATGAGGGTGACTTGTTCAAGGAAAGACAAAAATTAGTTAAACCTATTCAAGATAAGGTGTACAATGCGGTTCAAAAAATGGCAGTTGCCCGTTCTTATGACTTCATTTTGGATAAAAGTGAAGGAATAACCATTATATTTGCTGACCCGAAACTGGATAAAAGCGACGATATTTTAAAAGAATTAGGGGTTAATAATTAAACAAACAAACAAACAATAGACAATGAAGAAAGTTTTATTTGCAGCCATTTTGTTAATGGCAGTTTCTTTTACAAACAGTGCTTCTGCACAAACTAAGATTGGTTATTTCGATGACCAAAGCGTTATTGCTTTATTCCCTGGTATCCAAGAGAAATTAGATACTATATTAAATTCTTTCGCTAAGGATACTTTACAAGACGAGTATAACTACACTTTAAAGAGTTATCAAGTTAAGGACAGTATTTACAAAAAAGATTCAGTTGATTTATCTAAGCGCCCTAAGGCATTAGAAATGGCAACTACTGAACTAAATCAATTAAAGTACAAATTAATTAACTGGCAGCAGTATCAACAAGAAGCAATGCAACAAAAACAAGAAGCTGTTTTATTGCCTTACAGACAAAAAATTGCGCAAGCGTTGAATGAAGTAGTTGCAGAGCAGAAATATAATTTGGTTTTAAAAGCAGATGCTTTATCACCTTATGCACAACCATCTATCGCGGACAATTTAACAATTCGTGTTGCAATGAAATTGAAATTAGCTTTACCTAAAGAGGTGGAAGATGCTTTCAAAGCTGCAACTGGTGGCGCTCCTGCTAAAACAGCAGCTCCTGCTAAAAAAGGATAATATTTTTTAAATATATTTTACTAAGAACCTCGTTGTTATGCAACGAGGTTCTTAGTTTTACAGAACGAACCATAAAATAAAATACATGTCTGCTCCAATTGGCGTTTTTGATAGTGGTTATGGTGGCTTAACCATTTTAAAGGAATTGAAAAAACAATTGCCTCAATACGATTATATTTATTTGGGAGACAACGCGCGCGCGCCGTATGGAACGAGGTCGTTTGAAACAGTATATGAATATACATTGGAGGCGGTAAAATGGTTTTTTGACCAAGGTTGTTCCTTGGTTATTTTAGCCTGTAATACTGCTTCGGCTAAAGCGCTAAGAAATATTCAGCAGAAAGATTTAGCCCAACTGGGTACTGATAAAAGGGTACTTGGTGTAATTCGTCCAACCACGGAAGTGCTTGGCAATTTCTCGGTTACCAATAATGTAGGTATTATGGGAACTGCAGGTACCGTGAACAGCGATAGTTATCCGAAAGAATTGGCAAAGTTTTTCCCTTCTTTACATGTTTACCAACAAGCTTGCCCAATGTGGGTTCCGCTAATTGAAAATGGTGAATACGATAAGCCAGGGGCCGACTATTTTGTACAGGAGTACATTGACCTGCTTTTTAAGCAGTCTAAAGACATCGATACCATTTTACTTGCGTGTACTCATTATCCTTTACTAGCCGCTAAAATCAAGTCCTTTTTGCCTAATAACGTCACTTTAGTGACTCAGGGGCATATTGTAGCTCAAAGTTTGGCCCAATATCTTCAAAATCACCCCGAAATGGACCAAAAATGTAGCAAAACTGGGGCAATGGCTTTTTATACGACAGACAACGCTCTAGCCTTCGAAAAACAGGCAAGTATCTTCTTCGGACAAAAAATTGAGGCAAATCACACAGATTTAGTTTAACAAATCAAAAAATACCCTACTTTTGCCAACCTTTCACAGGTAGTGGTATGGTGACTGCTATTGTACGTGGAAACAATATTAGCGAACTAAGTAAGTAAAACAAAAAAGATGAAAAGAACCTTCCAACCTCATAAGCGCCGTCGTAAATCAGTTCATGGTTTCCGTAAGCGTATGGAATCTGCTAATGGACGTAAAGTATTAGCTAGCCGCCGTAAGAAAGGACGCAAGAAACTAACTGTATCTAGTGAGAAAGGATTAAAGTAATTTAATCTGGGAGAAATCCCTTCGCAACTAATACAAATAAATTCAATAATTTTAAAGTCCTTCCCGAGTTTCGGGAGGGACTTTTTTCATTTTACCTCGTCAATCGCTTTAGTTATTAATGCCCAAAATATTTACATACCAAAAAAAGGATAAATTAAAAAGTAGAAAGCAAACCCAAAACTTGTTTTCTAATGGGAAAGCTATTGGTGTTTTCCCTATTAAATTAATTTACACCGTTGAGCAGGTTGATACAGAAGGCATATTGCAGGCTGGGGTGGGTGCACCTACTAGAACTTTCAGAAAAGCGGTTCAACGTAATCGTGTAAAGCGATTATTGAGAGAAGCGTATCGTTTAGAAAAACCAACTTTTCTTGCACAGTTTTCATTGGAACATAAAAGAGTTAATTTATTTTTTCTATACGGTAATGCTGAAATAGTAACACAAGCAGAAATTCAAGACAAAGTGCGTAGTGCTTTAGCGCTGCTGGCTCAGAAATTAAATGCCAATTAATAAGGACGCATGAAAAGTATTAAAAAAATAGTAGTCTTCCCTTTTCTTATATTGATTCGTTTTTATCAGTATGTGCTTTCTCCTTGGCTAGGTGTGAGTAAATGTAGGTTTACCCCAAGCTGTTCGCATTATACTTCGGAAGCCATTGAAAAATATGGACCTATTAAAGGCATTTACCTTGGTATTAAAAGGCTAAGTAGGTGCAGGCCTGGTGGCGGACATGGCTATGATCCTGTACCCTAATACTTCACTAGTAATTAAAAAAAATCCCGAAAGCTTTCACTTCCGGGATCAATATTCTTTCTTTTAGTTTGTTTTATTTTGTAGCAGCAAAACGGTCGCTAATTACTGACCAATTTACTACATTCCAAAAAGCAGCTAAATAATCGGCTCTTCTATTTTGGTATTTTAAGTAGTAAGCATGTTCCCAAACGTCTGCGCCTAATAATGGAGTTCCTTTAACTTCAGCAACATCCATTAATGGATTGTCTTGGTTTGGAGTAGAACTAATTTCTAATTTACCATCCTTAAGTAATAGCCAAGCCCAACCACTACCAAAACGTGTCATGCCAGCTGCTGCAAATTTTTCCTTAAAAGCATCAAAGCTTCCAAAAGCGGAAGTAATAGCTTCTGCTAAAGCGCCTGTAGGTGTACCACCAGCACTAGGAGCTAAGCTTGCCCAGAAAAAACTATGGTTCCAATGGCCACCGCCATTGTTTCTAACAGCAGGACTAATTGTTCCAGCAATGGCTACTAACTCTTCAATACTTTTTCCTTCGTTCGCAGTTCCGGCAACAGCTTTGTTTAAATTGTCAACATATGCTTGGTGATGCTTGCCATGATGTATTTGCATTGTTAAGGTATCAAAATGAGGTTCTAGTGCTTCGTGTGCATAAGGTAATGCAGGTAATGTAAATGACATATTTTTTAATTTATTGTTTCTTGAATGAGTGACAAATTTACAATGCTTTCCCTGAATTAAACGAGGGCAAGTCATTTTTTCCTTATTTAGATAATAATAGTAAATAATAAACCTAACCCTCGTCTCACACTGCGCGTGCTCGAATGCTCGACTCGGATTAGGTTTATTATTTACTTAGTTTAATTCAACATAAAATACTGAAAGTGATCGGATAGAACTCCGATGCTGACTTGGCTTCGTGCCTAGAAGCAGAGGGGTTGCTATTCGATCACGCATCAAGGTGTATTATTTACAGTTAGTATCTAAAATAAATAATAGAATAGGTTAAGCGGTGGGGGGCGGGGTAAGGAGTGCTAACGTTTAGCTTTAAAGAATGCTTGCATGAGCGCGGCGCATTCTTCTTGTAGAATTCCACCTACGAGTGT
>CAJATB010000188.1 GCA_903944755.1 uncultured Bacteroidota bacterium | reverse complement strand
TTTAGTTGCTAAAAAATCAAATACAATCCCCAAATGGCAAACAATTTTTAACTTTTTAATGTTATTGGTTCAGGCTGTATTGTTATTCATTTAAACACAACTATGATTCATTCTATACTAAAAGACAAATCCACCAAGTTATTCCTAGGCATTTCAGCCTTCTTCGTTGCGAATGCATTAATTGCTGAATCCATTGGAGGCAAAATATTTTCTCTAGAAAAAGTACTTGGCATAGCCCCGGCTAATATGACATTGTTTGGAGAATCAGGCCTTTCTTTTAATTTAACATGTGGGGTTCTGTTATGGCCATTGGAATTCGTGATTACCGATATTGTGAATGAGTATTATGGCCCTAAGGCAGTAAAAAGAATAAGCATCACCGCAGTGGCTTTAATTAGTTATGCATTTTTAATGTTTTATTTAGCAATGAGTGTTGCCCCTGCTGCTTTTTGGGAAAATTCAAGAACCGCTGATGGTATACCAAGTATGCAAAAATCGTTTGAAGCTATATTCGGGCAAGGCATGTGGATTATATTAGGAAGCTTGGTTGCCTTTATGGTCAGCCAACTAATTGACGTGCTAGTGTTTCATAAAATAAAAAAACTAACAGGGGAGAAAATGATATGGTTAAGGAGTACAGGCTCAACGCTTGTTTCACAGTTAGTAGATAGCTTTATTGTGTTGTTTATTGCGTTTAAAATAGGCAATGGCTGGAGCTGGTCAACAGTATTAGCTGTATGTGTGGTGAACTATATTTACAAATTTACAATGGCAATTATTTTAACGCCAGCAATTCAACTTGCACATAATGTTATTGAAAAGTACCTTGGTCACGAAACAGCGCAGCGTATGAAATTAGCTGCAATGGGGAAGGAAAACGAATTGGATTTGCAAAAGGATTAGCACTAAACAGAAAACTGTTTCTTTAATACCTGAATAGCAACTTTGTCAATAGGTAAGGTCATGGTAGCTTCTTCTATGCTTTCCCAATCCACCCAACGGAAGGACTCGGCAGTTCCATTTTTGTCTGCAACTTGAGTTGGTAAAAAATCGAATGGCTTTTCGCTTGTAGTTAATGAGCTCATGTCGGAACAGTGCACCCAATAATAAATTGAAACTATCTGATCCACATTATTAAAGGCAGATAGTTGAAAAAAGTCGGTAGTGTAAAGATGCTCACCAACTGTAACAGTTAAACCAGTTTCTTCCATAAATTCACGTTCCAAACATGCACGCGTTCCTTCCC
Source organism: uncultured Bacteroidota bacterium (assembly GCA_903944755.1). GTDB lineage: Bacteria > Bacteroidota > Bacteroidia > Chitinophagales > Chitinophagaceae > Sediminibacterium. The sequence continues at coordinate 5,501 of CAJATB010000188.1, read as the reverse complement.
CAATTTCTAATCCACCACCTGGCAACTTAGTGATATAGGCACCTCTTATATATTCATCACTTACCAATAACCGGTTATTGTGGTCAATTAAAACACCATACACCCTTAAATTAAATAATGCCATATTAGTTATTAATAGAAAGTAATATTAAATAGAGATAGTACCCTTAAACACAAATGTGCCAGGCCCCTTAAGCCAAATATTTTCAAATGTACTATTACCCTTGTTGTTAAAACTTACTGCTAGTTTACCACCTAAGGTTTCAATGTTAATACTATGCTCACCTTGGTTATCAATATTAGCAAGTAGTGCAGCGGCTGTGACCCCAGTGCCACAGCTTAAAGTTTCATTTTCCACTCCTCGTTCATAGGTGCGTACAAATAACTTATCTGTTTGTTTTTCTACAAAATTTACATTAATACCTTCCTTGCTAAAACGTTCATTGTAGCGTATGGCTTTACCTTTTGAAAAAACGTCCACATTTTTAATATCAGTTACAAATTCAATATAATGAGGCGAGCCCGTATTGGTAACTAAAAAATCTGAACCTTTTTCAACTGCATTCACATCGGACATTTTCAAATGTACCCAGCCATTATTATCAATATTGGCTTCATGTGGACCATCTATTGCAATAAATAAATAATGCGCTTTAACTATTCCGTTATCAAATGCAAATTGTGTTAAACATCTTCCTCCGTTTCCACACATTGTTCCTTCTGTTCCATCGGCATTAAAATAAGTCATTTTAAAATCGTAACCATCAGCTACACCTAACAACATTAAACCGTCTGCACCAATGCCTTTTTTTCTATCACAAAGAAATGCAATTTGCGCCTCGCTTAAATTTATATCACCTGAACGATTGTCAATAATTACAAAATCATTTCCAGTGCCTTGGTATTTTGAGAATTGTATTTTCATTGCTTTGATTTTAATAGGGGGTTATTGGTTATTAAATTCCGGCAAGTATTCCAAGTGTTTTTTGAATCATATTTTCAACAGCAGCCCCTGGGTCTTTACTAAATTCTTTTTTTACTCGGTTTGCGACAATTACATTCACACTTAAACATTGGTGGCCTAATAAATTACACAAACCATAAATAGCACTTGTTTCCATTTCAAAATTTGCAATATGGTGATTGCCAAAACGGAAGCTTGTCATTTGGTCAACTAGGTTTGGCATTTTTAAAGGAAGGCGTAATATTCTTCCCTGAGGGCCGTAAAATCCAGGGCAAGTTATAGTAATACCGTGGCTATAGCCTTCGGTAAAATGTTTCAATAATCCAGCACTGGCTGAAGCTATATAAGGTTGTACAAAATTGGCCGTGATTTGTGTGTGTTGTTCAAATGCATTCAAAATTGCCAATTCTTCGTCGTTATTTTTAAGCGTATAAAAATGCAATAAATTATCAATACCCAAGCCATGCGTACCAGCAACTAATTGGTCAATACCAACCTCGCCTTGCAAAGAACCACAAGTACCCATGCGCACAATGGAAACCGATTTTTTTTGTGCACGAATAGTTCTAGTTTCAAAATCAATATTCACCAAAGCGTCCACTTCGTTCAATGCAATATCAATATTATCGGGCCCAATACCTGTACTTAATACTGAAATTCTTTTATTGCCAATATAGCCAGTATGTGTGATAAATTCTCTATGCTGCTGTTTGAATTCAATGCTATCAAAATGCTTACTCACTGTGGCAACTCTTTCAGGATCGCCCACCGTAATTATAGTATTTGCTATTTCCTCAGGACGTACATTTAAATGGTAAACTGCCCCGCGGTCGTTAATTATTAATTCAGATGCTCCAATAGCTTGCATATCACATTATTTAGGGTACAAATGTCGTTTAATTAGCAATAGTCGTAAAATTCTTTTCTAATTAACTTCTTTACGCTATTTTCGCGTTCCAAAATGGTCCTGTGGCCGAGTGGCTAGGCAGAGCTCTGCAAAAGCTCCCACAGCGGTTCGAATCCGCTCGGGACCTCGATACAAAGCCTCCCCGATATAATCGGGGAGGCTTTATTCATTTAAGGCAGCGTCACAAGCTTGCTTGTGTAAGCTGACGAGAATGAATAAAGCAAAACACAAATCTTGGATTTGTGTTGGAAAGGCTTTGGGTAAAGTGAGATAGCCGAGCGGATGTGCGACGAACAAAGAGAGAAGCACATCCGTCACAAGCTTGCTTGTGTAAGCTGACGAGAATGAATAAAGCAAAACACAACTCGAAGAGTTGTGTTGGAAAGGCTTTGGGTAAAGTGAGATAGCCGAGCGGATGTGCTACGAACAAAGAGAGGAGCACATCCGTCACAAGCTCGCTTGATAGAGCTGGCAATCCGCAGCGATATGTTTATTTTTTGAGGCCTAAGTTACTAGATTTAGTTAGAGGTTTTAATTAATATTATGGATGCTATCCAAACTATTAAAATTTTAATCATGCTAGAAATCATTATACTCACTTCGTTGTGTGTGATTTGTGTGCCACCATTTATTTATGATATGGTGACTGGAAATTTAAGTAAAGACGATACGCCAAAATCTAGAAAATTCAAGAGTGTTGTATTCTATTTATTTGTGATAACGATACTCGTTTTTAAAACTATTGAGTCGTATCAAAAGTATTATGCTGCTAGTTAATTTGCCTACAAACACCCTGGCAGCATTTTGACTTTTGATAACTAAATGAAATACTCGCAAACCATGGTGTACGTCTAAGTTTATTGCTCATTTAGTGCAATTGCAAAAAGAGCGCTTGGGCCAGTTGGAGTTGCTATTGCTGTTGTAAGTTTTGGGTTATGTATCGCAAATCAATCAAATGATTAAATATGAATATGATTTTAATAATTTCGCCAATAATTATAGGGACATTATGGATACGCGTAAAATCGCTAATTAAAGCTGCTAAAACTAAAACCAATGTTTTAATGGAATTCATTTACTTATCCATAACATTAGCTATTTCAGCCGCCTTAATTTATTTCATAATTACTCGATTAGATTAATTGCCTTTTTTATTTAGTGATTTCATTTGGGAGCTTTATTGTGTATTAACTAGCAGACATAAGCTTTCTAACACTAAGAAAATTGCTCATCTATTTACTAATGTAACTTTTAATAACTAAAAGCCAAATAATGGCTTTTAGTTATTATTTTTACTGCATGAAATACTCCCAAACCATTGGTATACTACTTAGTTTATTACTCATTTATTGCACCACACAACCATTGGTGATAATAGACAGTAAACATTGGGTAATTACAGGATGGGAAACAGGGGCTAGTAGTTTTGGACAACCAGGTAAATTCTTGGCTTATTTCGCCATATTAAATTGCTTATTATTTGCACTGCCTTATCTTTTCGCAAAGCGAACTAATATTGTAGTTGCAGCATTAGTACTAGCATGGTCCATTAGGAATTATTTAATATTATCTACATGTTATATGGGAGAATGCCCGCAAAAACAATGGGCATTATATGCTTGTATTGCTGCCTCAGCTGGCATACTTATAATGACATTCTTACCTAAGATAAATGTAGAGAAAAAATAAAACCCCACTTAAAAGTGAGGTTTTAAATGTATCGTGAAATGCCAGTTTAATTAACCTAGTTTTTTCAACGCTTCTCCAATAATAGCAACTGCATCTTGAATTTGTTTTTCATTAATTATTAATGGTGGTGCAAATCTAATTTTGTCACCATGTGTTGGCTTAGCTAATAAACCTAAATCTTTCAAGTATAAACATAAATCCCAACTAGCATCGGGGTTGCTATGCGTTATTACAATTGCGTTTAATAAACCTTTCCCACGCACTAGTTTAATGAAAGGGGAGTTCAGGTCCCTTATTCCTTGTCGCAGTAATTCGCCCATTTTTGCAGCATTTTCTACCATGTTTTCCGTTCTCAATACTTCTAACGAAGTCATTGCAACTGCACATGCCAAAGGGTTACCACCATAAGTTGATCCATGTTCACCCGGCTTTACTTGCAACATTATTTCATCATCGGCTAACACAGCAGAAATTGGCAAAGTGCCACCACTTAGTGCTTTTCCTAAAATTAAAATATCAGGGCGCACACCTTCATGGTCGCATGCCAACATTTTTCCTGTCCGCGCTAAACCTGTTTGAATTTCATCGGCAATAAACAACACTTTGTATTTGTCGCACAATGCACGCACTCCTTTTAAATAACCATCGTCTGGTATCACTACACCTGCTTCTCCTTGAATAGGCTCCACCATAAAGGCAGCAACGTTTGCATCCTTAATGGCAGCTTCTAAAGCAATTAAATCATTATAAGGTACTAATCCAAAACCTGGCATAAAAGGCCCAAAACCTTTATAGCTACTAGGGTCGGTTGAAGAAGAAATAGCCGCCAAAGTACGACCCCAAAAATTACCTTCTGCAAAAATCACTTTCGCTTCGTTTTCTGGAATTCCCTTTACATTATAACCCCATCGTCTAGCCAATTTAATTGCTGTTTCTCCACCTTCTACACCTGTATTCATTGGTAGTACTTTGTCATAGCCAAAGTAATTTGTGATGTACTGTTCATACACCCCTAATAAATTATTATGAAATGCACGGGAAGTGAGTGTTAATTTACTTGCCTGTTTTTGTAATGTTTCAATTATAGCAGGGTGGCAATGGCCTTGGTTCACGGCCGAGTAACCACTCAAAAAATCGAAATATTGCTTACCATCCACGTCATATAAATAAACGCCTTCACCTCTTTCTAAGACTACAGGAAGTGGATGATAATTATGTGCGCCGTATTTGTCTTCCAAAGCTAAAAACTTTTCAGCATGGACACTTAAGGACTGATTCGTCATTGTATGTTTTATTAAAGAATAAGGAATAGAGTGTTACCAATATGGGTGAATTGGCATAGACTCGTTTAAATAAATAGAAGAATAATTAAGATCACCCAATGGGATGATTCAGTAAATCTAAGTTCAAGCGTAAAAAATGGCCCTTATTCATGCAGCCAAGTTAGCTTTTTTCCTTTAAATTCCCATATTTTGGCCTTACATTCGCAAAAACATTACTACTTGAAACCACTTGTTTCCATTGTAATCCTAAACTATAATGGAGTAAAATACCTTAACGATTTTTTACCTTCAGTACTCGCGACTCAATATGAAAATTTTGAAGTGGTGGTTGCCGACAATGGTTCCACTGACGATTCTTTAGCAATGCTTAAAGAAAAATTTCCAACCGTTAAATTATTGACTAATAAAACCAATGAAGGTTTTGCAGGTGGTTATAACTGGGCATTGAAAAAAGTGCAAGCCGAATATTATGTATTATTAAATTCAGATGTTTCGGTAACACCTAATTGGTTAAGCCCAATGGTTGATTTACTAAGTAGTGATCAATCAATTGGTGCATGCCAGCCAAAATTATTATCTTATCACCAGCCAACTTTATTTGAATATGCAGGTGGGAGTGGTGGATGGATTGATAGTTTAGGGTATCCTTTTTCAAGAG
>CAJATB010000187.1 GCA_903944755.1 uncultured Bacteroidota bacterium | reverse complement strand
GCATGCTTATTTGGAAGGACAGAATATAGAATTAATGGCGAATAGTGACACCGTTTTAAGAGGGGGACTTACCACAAAGCATATCGATATTGAGGAGTTGTTGCAACATGTAAAATTTGTACCTACTTATCCTGAGGTACTTACTGGGGAACTAATAAATGCACATGAAGTAGTTTACCCATGCCCAGTACCAGATTTTGGTTTAACAAAAATAGCCATTTCCGCTGGGGAAGCTTACACAATAAATACCAATTCTTTAGCACTGTTATTGGTTACGGAAGGGGAAGTTTGTATTAACGATTTAGTGTTTAAAACAGGCGAAGTTGCAGCAATACTGCCGTCTGTAGCCACTTTAATTCAGGCGCAATTGTCAAGTGTGCTTTTCAAGTCCTTTGTTCCTTAGGCAGTTTATTCACATTTGAGGAAAATCAATATATTAAATTAGGGGCCGAAACCTTATTTTTGTCCTCGACGCTAAATTTAATGGCGTATTAATCCAAAACGATTAAATTACTTTTTATGAAATTGAACAAACAAATTATACTGGCTTTAGTGATCATGATAGCAACAAGTGCATTATTCCGTTTAATGCCAGGTCGTCCTTATGGTTTTGCGCCGCAAATTGCTATTGCATTATTTGGAGGTTCTTTATTTGCAAGACAAAAGCAATACGCGTTTTTATTGCCAATTATTTCCATGTTTATTTCAGATGCATTATATCAAGTTTTGTATAATTACCAGTTAAGTCCAATTCAAGGTTTTTATGCAGGACAAGTTGAAAACTATATTTTAATTGCAGCAACTGCGGTATTTGGATTTAGTTTACAAACAGGCAACTTCACAAAATATGTAATTAGTTTCTTGTCAGCCCCAACTGTATATTTCCTTGTCTCAAATTCATTGGTATGGGCTCAAGGTGGTGGATATAGCCATCCTTTTACATTAGCGGGTTATATGCAAACAATGGCCGACGGTTTGCCATTTTATCAAAATAGTGTTGCGGGTACGTTGGTATTTGGAGGAATTGTATTTGGTGTATTCCATTTATTAGTGCCAAAGTTTAAGGCAATATAATAAACGTTGTTTTTACTTACTTTTCTATTGCTTCGTATTCAGTATCCGTCTCCCATGGGCCATTGTCGGCTAATTGGGTAGCTATCTCATCACAACGGTTATTATATGGGTTGTCGGCATGACCTTTGACCCAATGGAATTTAATCTTGAAATGCTTTGAAAGGCCATGGTATTGTTCCCAAAGGTCTCTATTCTTTTTCCCGCCCTTAAAGTCGGTTCTTATCCAATTATCTAACCATTTTTTATCCACAGAATCAACAATATATTTACTGTCAGTGAATATATGAACAGGTAAGTGTTTGGCTTTCAATGCTTTAATAGCTTCTATAACGGCCAAAAGTTCCATTCTATTATTGGTCGTTTTCTTAAAAGCTGCTCCAATTTCTTTTACTTTCCCTCCCCACATAAGAATAGCCCCATAGCCTCCGGGGCCGGGGTTACCCCTCGAAGAACCGTCTGTGTAGATGACTATTTTATCCATTTATAAAGCGCAAGCTGTTGATAATTAGTAGTGTAAGTAAATATACGAATCCTTACTAAAATTGGCTAAATAAAATTAACGTGTTTTTTTTACACATTATTTTTTATCTTTAACGGCTTCTATTTTTCAAGCACGATTGAATTGCTAAAACCCCATGAATGGCTAACGTTGGATTAAAAAAAATAAGTTTTCATTTAAAATATAAAACCAGTTTTGGTCAAGTAGTTTATATATATGGGAATGATCCTTTATTAGGGAATGACCTTATTGATAAGGCAATTCCAATGGTTTTTTTGAATAACGATTATTGGGTATTGAATTTAGATTGCAAGTTGGCCATGGTGCAAGAAAAAGTTACTTATCATTACTTTATTCAAAACCCCGATGGTACAAGAATATTTGATTGGGGAAATGATAAGTGTTTTAATCCTAGCGCAATAGACACAAACGAATTAATTTTAGTAGACGCGTGGAATTTTGCTGGCTACACAGAAAATGTTTTTTACACAGAACCGTTTATGCATGTTTTGTTAGAACAGCCAGCTTTACAAACACTAGAAAAGTCATTCGATAAAAGTACCACACACATTTTTAGAGTTAAAGCGCCTTTATTAGAATCACATCATACTATTTGCATGATTGGTGATGCAAAGGAAGTGGGGGCATGGAATATTAAAAAAGTAATTCCTTTAACTAAAGTACAAAACACTGAATTTTTTGAAACAAGTTTCAATTTAACAAGTTGTAATTTTCCTTTTGTATATAAGTATGGTGTGTACGACACCATTAAAAAAACCTTCATTCAATTTGAAGACGGTAATAATCGAGTTGTATACGAGCCTGTTGGAAAAAATAAGTTAGTTATTTTAAACGATGGCTTTGTACATTTAAACAACACACAGTGGAAAGCTGCGGGTGTTGCAATTCCAGTTTTTTCATTACGTTCCAAGCATAGTGCTGGTGTTGGTGAGTTTGCTGACATTCAACTTTTAGTAGATTGGTCAAAACAAATTGGCTTAAAATTAATACAGTTACTGCCTATTAACGACACTACTGCTACGCATACATGGATGGATTCTTATCCGTATGCAGCTATTTCTGCATTTGCATTACACCCCATGTTTATTCGTTTAGAAGACATGGTAAATGACACCCAAAAAAGTATACTTGCCCCATATAAAAAAGAAATGGAAAGGTTAAATGCATTAGTGGATATTGACTATGATGCAGTGATGGAATTAAAATGGAAATTATTAAGAATCATTTATGCGCAAAATGGCAAAGCTGATTTAGCTTCTCCGGGCTTTGCAAAATATTATTCTGAAAATGAACACTGGTTGGTTTCCTATGGTGCATTTTCTTATTTTAGAGATTTATACAATACGGTTGATTTTAATACATGGCCAACGCATGCGAAATATGATGCAGTTGAAATTGAAAAATTATGCAGTGCCAAGTCAAAAACATATAACGATATTGCGTTCTTTTATTTTGTACAATACCATTTGCATTTACAATTAAGCAATGCAACAAAATATGCACATGAAAATGGAGTAGTCGTAAAAGGGGATGT
>CAJATB010000186.1 GCA_903944755.1 uncultured Bacteroidota bacterium | reverse complement strand
TTGCTAAAAACAAAGTAGTATTTGCAATTTCTTCTGCTTTACCAAAACGGCCCAATGGAATTTTTTCTAAAAACCCTTTACCCGCTTCGCCTTCGTTTAAATAATGTGTCATATCAGTCTCTACAAATCCAGGAGCAATTGCATTACACCTAATATTACGACTTCCTAATTCAAGTGCAATAGATTTTGTAAAACCAATAATACCGGCTTTGCTAGCAGCATAGCTACTTTGTCCTGCATTACCGCGAATACCTATTATAGAACTCATGTTAATAATACTTCCACTTTTTGCTTTCATCATTGGACGAATTACCTGTTTGGTCATATTAAACACACTCTTCAAATTAGTATCCATAACCACATCCCACTGTTCTGGTGTCATGCGTAATAACAAATTATCCTTTGAAATTCCCGCGTTATTTACGCAAATATCAATTGCGCCAAAGGTTTCTAGTACACTGTTCACAAATGTTTCACAAGCTGTAAAGTCGGCTGCATTGGTTTTATATGCCATTGCATTTACACCCAATTGCTTTATTTCGGTTACAAGCGCTTCTGCTTTTTCGGCGCTGCCATCACTTACATAAGTAAAGGCAATATGTGCACCCTGTTCAGCCAACTTTAGGGCAATTGCAGCTCCAATACCCCTTGCTGCACCAGTTACCACGGCTACTTTTCCTGCTAATAATTTCATTACTTTCTATTTTTAATTAACCAATATGAATGTACTAATGCAATGCTAATATTTACAAATATAACAGGTTTGCTCATTAAAATAAAGCCATACCCAATCCATAATAAACAGCCTACTAAGTTTACCATGCGTAACTTGCGCATGTCTTGAACGGTAAATGATAATAATACAACTGCTGTTGCAATCCAACCCAATACTTCTGTCATGTTATTTTTTATAATGCGGCGTTCACTAATTTAATTTCTTCTACAAAATTTCTATCGTTTGAAAGTCGCGGTACTTTATGTTGTCCTCCTAATTTCCCTTTTTGTTTTAACCATTCATGAAAGGCGCCTTTTTTAATTGCCGTAATATGTGGTAAACCTAAAGCTATATTTTTATAGCGTTTTGCTTCATAATCACTGTTCAGTGCCTGTAAATGTTTATCTAAACAAATGGTAAATGCTGCAAGGTCGGAAGGCTTTTGCTCAAATTCAATAAGCCATTCATGTGCACCATGTTCGTTGTCGGACATATAAATTGGGGCGGCAGTATATTCATTCATGGTTACGCCAAAGTCTTCACAGGCTTGGCTTATAGCTTTATCTGAATTGTCTGCAATCACTTCTTCCCCAAAGGCATTAATAAATTGCTTTAACCTTCCCGATACTTTTATTTTAAACGGTGCTAGTTCAACAAACTGGATGGTATCACCCACTAGGTATCTCCATAACCCGCCGTTTGTACTAATAACTATTGCGTAATTTTTACCTAACACCACTTTATCTAATCCAATTGTTTTAGGTTGCGGCTTACCATATTCTTCAATAGGCATAAATTCATAAAAAATACCATGGTCTAAAAATAACAACATGCCCTCTTCTTCTAAATTATTTTGAGCTGCAAAAAACCCTTCACTTGCATTATATATTTCTAAATAATTTATAGGGCCACCAATTATTTTTTTAAACTGTTCTTTATAAGGCGTAAACGAAACACCCCCATGAATGTATAATTCAAACTGAGGCCAAACTTCTTTAATCGTTTTCTTTCCGGTTATTTCTAATATCCTTTTTAATAAAATCAAGGTCCAAGTAGGCACGCCCGCAATAGAACTTACTGGCTCGTTAATGGTGCTTTGCGCTAAGCTTTCTATTTTTTCTTCCCATTCGTCCATAAGCGCGATGGATAATTCGGGGGTTCTTATAAGGCTAGACCAGATTGGGGAGTTTTGTAATAGCACCGCACTAAGGTCACCAAATTGAATATCTTCTTTAATGGGGTGTACCTGATGACTACCACCAATAACCAAGCCCTTGCCAGTTAATAGGTCACTGTCGGGTAAGGCATTGTAGTATATGCTTAAAACGTCTTTTGAGGCTTGAAAGTGGTTATCCTCTATGCTTTCCTTGGTAATAGGAATAAATTTACTCTTATCGCTTGTGGTCCCGCTGCTTTTGGCAAACCATTCAACAGGAGTATTCCATAATACCGATTCCTCACCTGCCATGATTTGGTCAATAAAGGGCTTAAGGTCGTTGTATTCTTGAATGGGAACGGTTTCCTTAAACTTACGAATGTTGAAAATTTCAGCAAACTTATATTTAACCCCGAATTGAGTGTATTGTCCATGCGTTATCAGGTCTTGTAAAACCTCTCGTTGAGCTTCAACAGGTTCGCTTACCCAATGCTCAATTCGCCAATAGCGAAGTCGTGCTAGTCGGGATATGGCGGGGCTAAATAGCTTCATTGGTGTTCAACTTACTTTTTTGTCCCATCTCTATAATCCAATCTTTACGTTTCAATTCAAAATTCGTACCAAGGTATAAGCGGCGCACTTGTTCGTCTGCTGCCAATTCTTCGGCAGTACCATGTTTGAAAATTTTACCCTCAATTAATAAATAGGCCCTATCACATATAGAAAGTGTTTCGTTTACATTGTGGTCGGTAATTAATATGCCAATGTCTTTTAGCTTTAGCCTCGAAACAACTGATTGAATATCTTCTACTGCTATAGGATCCACGCCCGCAAAGGGTTCATCTAATAAAATAAACTTAGGATCAACCGCAAGTGCGCGTGCTATTTCTGTTCGACGACGTTCTCCACCACTTAAACTATCTCCATTATTATTACGTACTTGGTGTAAATTAAATTCATCCAACAGCTCTTCTAATTTAAAATCTCTTTCGCCTTTAGTTAATTTTGTCATTTCTAAAACCGCCATAATATTATCAGCTACAGATAGTTTTCTAAATACACTAGCCTCCTGTGGTAAATATCCTAAACCCATTTGGGCCCTTTTGTACATGGGTAAATTGGTGATATCCTGGTCGTTCAAAAATACACGGCCTTGGTCTGGTGCAATTAATCCTACCACCATATAAAAGGTGGTGGTCTTTCCTGCGCCATTGGGCCCCAATAGTCCTACAATCTCACCTTGTTTAACGGAAATGCTTACTTGGTCAACGACTTTTCTGCCTTTGTACTGCTTAATAAGATTATCGGTATGTATGGTAAGTATCACGTTGAATATTTGTACAAAAATAAGGGTAAATGCAGGATTTGGTCCATTAGAAACTAATATTAACTATTTTTGTAGTCTATGCACGTAACAGACCATATAGCCCAGGCAAAAGATACATTAGTAACTTTTGAGGTATTGCCACCTTTAAAAGGGAAGACAATCGCTTCTTTGTATGAACATTTAGACCCCCTGATGGAATTTAAGCCATCATGGATAAATGTTACCTACCACCGAAGCGAGACTATGTTTAAGAAAAAACTAGACGGCACTTTCGAAAAAGTAGATGTACGTAAACGTCCTGGAACAGTAGGTATTTGTGCGGCTATTATGAACCATTACAATATTGACGCGGTACCACATATTATTTGTGGAGGCTTTACACAACGTGAAACCGAAGATGCCTTAATAGATTTACAATTTTTGGGTATTGATAATGCGCTAGTGTTGCGTGGCGACGCGGCCAAGAATGAGTCAAGTTTTGAACCAGAAATAGGAGGTAATAAATTTGCAATTGATTTATTGAAACAAGTGGATCAATTAAACCATGGTATTTATTTAGACAAAGATATTTTGAATGGGGGCAAAACTGATTTTTGTATGGGTGTTGCCGGTTACCCAGAAAAACATTTTGAAGCACCAAATTTCGAAATTGATTTATTGAAAACAAAAGAAAAAGTAGATGCAGGTGCAGGGTATATAATGACACAGATGTTTTTCGACAATCAAAAATATTTTGATTATGTAAAAGCTTGTCGCGAAATTGGAATTAATGTCCCAATCATTCCAGGCCTAAAACCAATTACAAATAAAAAACAGTTGACTATTTTGCCAAGAATATTTCATGTAGATATTCCTACCGATTTGTCAAATGCTATTAATAAATGCAAGACTGATGCAGAATGTGAGCAAGTAGGTACAGAGTGGTTAATACAACAAAGTAAGGAGCTGAAAGCTGCCAAGGTGCCGGTTCTACACTATTACACTTTAGGAAAACCAAAGGTGATAAAAGAAGTGGTTTCTAGCGTGTTTTAATTTTTATAAAAAACGTTTATACTAAAGGGAGTAAGTTATTTACTCCCTTTTTTGTTTGCAGCTTGCAAGAAATCGTTGAATTGCTCGATGGTTAAATTCTTGGCAATAATTTTTTTATTGCTATCTAATAAATAAAAAGTAGGCGTTTTATATACATCGTATAATTGACGAATAGTGGTTGGTTTACCTTCTTGTATTTCTTTATTTAAATCAGCTTCGGTTTGGTAAGCATGTGTCCATTCTATTAATTTGTTATCCTTAATATACGTTTTCCATAAACCCACTTCCTTAGCATTTGTATTCACACCAAGCATAGTTACACCAAGTGCTTTCCAACTTGCATTGTATATTGAATCTAAGCGAGGCACTTCTACTTTGCAATGACCGCAGGTTGGATCCCAAAATGCAATAAAAACATAGGGTGATTTTATAGTATAAAGGGATATTTTTTTATCTCCTAAATCGTTTATAACTAGTGCAGGTGCGGCTAAACCTAATTGGTTGGCCATCATGCTGTATGCTCTTTCCTTAATAGATTTATTCGACGCTTCATTTAATAAAACAGTATCTCCTTTTGCAAAAAAGTTTTGATAAATATATAAGAATACTTTGTCCTGACCCATAAACTCAGGAGCAATATATTTATTGGTAAATTTAAAAAGTAAGAAAGGATATATTTCTTTTCCTGTTTTAGCCACGGTTAGCATATAGTTCACTTCGTCAATAATAGAATCGGGTTCACGAGAAACATAATTTTTAAAATATTCGTCAAGCTTATCTTCAAAGAAGGGGGTGCGTATTAAACGATTGTCGTTAAAAACCACATTATCCCAGTAGTGTTCTTTCACATAATAAAATGGATACAAAGAATCAGCCTTGCCATTAACAACAGGTATAGCAGGCGCTTCCGGCCTTTGCATCACATTTAACAAGTAGCACATCATAGAATTTGGATTTGCTTCCATAAAGGCTTTTCTGCTTCCCCTAACTTCTTTGTCTTTAAGGACATAAGCTGCTTTAAAGTTTGCAGAATCCGCAGCGGTTTTTGCATTTTTAAAGTTTGTTTCGATGGCGGCTAATTGTCCGCCTAGTTCATTTATTGATTTTGAATAAGTTTGAAATAGTTCGTTTTCTTTTGATCCAATTATTTCTACCTTGTTTAGTGAAAGTGTATCGGCTATAATTTTAAATTGCTGACCCTCGTCAACAATAAAGTCAAACAAAATGGTAAATTTTGGAGAAATCACAAAATAAATGCCAGGAGTCAACTTTTGTTTGGACGTAAATACGCCCTCGCTTTTTTCGTTTAAAATACAAGAATCGGCTAACACTTTATTTTTGCCATAGTTAGTGCCAATGTATATTTTGGTGTTTTTATAGGGTGTTAAAGTAATTTGTATAGCTCGCCCACTGTTCACTTGGCTTATTTTGGCTGTCGGTTTTTTTGTTTGTCCAAAACCATTGTTAGCAATAACAAGGATAGAAAGGAAAAGAGGTAAAAACATTTTTTTCATAGTAGCTATTTTTCACTTGATACGGTGTAAAAATATAATCTTTACCTGACATGTTAATTTATAAGCCCTTTTACTTTAAATATACTATTGGCTTAGTACCTTTGACCTCGTGAGAAAACAAAAACAAGCCCCCATTTTAGAAAACGTCCTGATAGAAGATTATGCTGCCGAAGGTAAATCGCTGGCGCGTGTCGACGGGAAAGTAATATTTGTTGAAGGTGCCGTTCCGGGTGACGTGGTCGATATACAATTGCAAAAAAACAAAGCCGACTGGGCGGAAGGTTTTGTGAAAAAATTTCATACGTATTCTGCAATAAGGGTGAAGCCATTTTGTAGTCATTTTGGTGTTTGCGGGGGTTGCCAATGGCAAATGTTGCCGTACGAACAACAAATGGCATACAAGCACAAACAGGTGGTAGATAATTTAACACGTATTGCTAAAATAGCGCTTCCCGAAATACCACCTATTTTAGGAGCTAGTGAAACCGAGGGCTACAGAAATAAGGTGGAATACACTTTCGCCACAGAAAGGTATATACCTTTTGAGGAGTTTAAGGCAATGAAGGCAGCGGGGGAAGCGCCTAAAAAATCACCAGGTTCAGGCGGTTTTCATGCACGGGGATTTTTTGAAAAAGTGGTAGAAATTGACAAGTGTTATTTGCAAGCAGAACCAACCAATGAAATACGGAAAACGGTGGTGAACTTTGCCATTGAAAATGATATGCCCTTTTATAATATCAAGCAACACCAAGGTTGGATAAGGAATATGTTTGTGCGCAATACCACCAAAGGGGAATGGATGGTGAATTTAATTTTAGGGTATGACGGAAAAGAAAAGAGAGAACAATTATTGAATTTATTACTAGAAAAGTTTCCTCAAATCACCACCCTATTATACACCATAAACGAGAAGCGCAACGACAGTATGCAGGACTTGGTGCCACAGGTATTTTCGGGAAATGGGTACATCACAGAAATGCTTGAGAACTTTGCTTTTAAAATAAGTCCAAAATCATTTTTCCAAACCAATTCAAAACAGGCCGAAAAACTTTACCAAGTAACAAGAGACTTTGCTGAATTAACAGGAAAGGAAGTAGTATATGATTTGTATTGTGGCACTGGTAGTATTGGTATATTTTG
This sequence comes from uncultured Bacteroidota bacterium, assembly GCA_903944755.1. GTDB lineage: Bacteria > Bacteroidota > Bacteroidia > Chitinophagales > Chitinophagaceae > Sediminibacterium. The sequence continues at coordinate 3,840 of CAJATB010000186.1, read as the reverse complement.
TAGTGAAAAAGCAAAAAAAATTATAGGAGTAGAAGTAGTTGCCGAGGCCATAGAGGATGCAAAAGAAAATGCAAGCATGAATAATTTAACGGATACTGCTTTTTTTGCAGGAGACGTTATTGATATTTGTAATGATGCTTTTTTTGATGCACATGGCAAAGCCGACGTGATTATCACCGATCCTCCTCGTGCTGGTATGCATGAAAAACTAGTACGTAAATTATTAGAAATGGAAGCACCATTAATAGTGTACGTTAGTTGCAACCCTGCAACCCAAGCAAGAGACTTAGGATTGTTGAGTGAAAAGTATACCGTAACTAAAATACAACCAGTAGACATGTTTCCACATACCTTACATATTGAAAACGTAGTGCAGTTAAAATTAACAAGCACTTTAAAATAATTTTAGTATGACACAATTCAGACCAACCGGATTTGATGTATTGCCTGTAGTAATTAAAAATTTATTAATTATTAACGGGTTGGTATTTTTAGCACAAAATACATTGGTGGGCCCAATGAGTATTTTTTCCATTGAGGATGTTTTTGCATTACATGCTTTACAAAGTGATTTGTTTCAACCATGGCAATTAGTAACACATATGTTTTTACACGGGGACTTTGGACATATTTTTGGAAACATGTTGGCTCTGTGGATGTTTGGTGCAATTTTGGAAAATGTATGGGGCCCTAAGCGTTTTTTAATATTTTATGCAGTATGTGGTTTAGGCGCTGCAGTAATACATTTAGGCATATTGTCTTTTGAATTAATGCCACTAACCAATCATTACCAGCAATTGCTTAGTTTAAGTAAAACAAATATCCCTGCATTTAATGAAGCGCTATTGCGTTTTTCTACCGAACATAATTTTCCTTTATCTAGAATTTTAAATGAAAACGATATCACATTAGCTACTCCAGGTTTATCGAGTGAGTTAATGGATTTAGTGACTTCATTTTATAATAAGTCTGTTAATACCGCAACCGTGGGTGCAAGTGGTGCCGTTTTTGGTATCTTAATTGCGTTTGTATATTTATTCCCGAATACTTATATCTATATTTACTTTCTTTTTCCAATCAAGGCCAAATGGTTGGGCTTGCTGTATTTCTCTTATGAACTTTTCTTTGCACTAAAAAACTCCGCGGGTGATAATGTGGCAAGGTGGGCGCATGTGGGAGGTGCCATTGTTGGCTTTATATTGGTTTATATTTGGAATAAGAAGAATAGAAAAAACTTTTATTAATTGCTACTACAATATATCTATGAATCAATTTTCTAAAAAACCCTTATTTGGAGCCGACAATAATGCACTTGTTGCACTTGTGTCAGTAAGTATCATTGTTTCAGCTGTATTGGGTTTTTTTAGGGTATTGTACTTCTTGGAAGGCTTTACGTATGAAGCGTATCAAACCGAAGTTTTTCAATTGGCAACATTAATTCCGCAACAAATACTACAGCATCCTTGGACCTTGTTTACCTACAATTGGACGCATACTGGCTTTTGGGACTTATTTACCAATATGATATGGTTGGCTACCTTTTGTACTATTTTGCAAAACCTAGGCGCAAACAAACACTTATTTCCTATTTATTTTTATAGTGGCTTTGTTGCTGGGTTGGTTTATATATTTATAGGTGCATCGGTTCCGTTTTTAGGTGCGCAGGTAGGGGTGATTGCATTAGCCGTAGCTGCGACAATGCTTTCTCCAAAGTATAAATTTTTAGCAAATGCTAAAGGGGGAGGACTACCTTTATGGGCGCTAACTTTAATTTATTTTGCATTAGCAACACCTACATTAATACAGCAACCATGGCAACAACAGGTAGCTATATTACTTGGTGGGTTAACTGGCCTTGGCTATATCTTTTTATTAAAAAAACAAATTGATTTAGGAAACTGGATGCACCACTTATTACATTTGTTAAATAATAGTTTAAGCCCAAAACAATAATGGCAAAAAAATCGCGCATAAGGATACTTGCTAAAAAAAGCTTGTTGGTAATAAATATCCTTACCTGCTTGTTATTTTTGTATCCCTTATTTATTACACCATTACCCCTTATATGGATTAATGGATTTTTAGGATTAATCGCTCCCTACTTAGTCGCATTAAACATTGTTTTTTTTATTTTTTGGTTAATCGCAAAACCATTGCTGTCATTGGTTTCACTCATTAGTCTACTACTAGGTTGGAAAATAGTATTCGTGTTACTAGCATGGCATCCTGGAACTTTTTTTTCGGAAAAAAAGAAAGAAAACACTTTACGCATTATGAGTTGGAATGTGAAAGGTTTTAATGGCGTAGAAAAAACCAGCCCCATTAAAATGCGTACAGAAGATATTGCTTATTCTATATTAAAATGGGATCCCGATATCATTTGTATGCAAGAATACAATACAAACGAAAGGCCAAACGATATTGCGAATCACGCCAATTATTTTAATAAAAAATATCCGCATTCTTTTTTCTCTAAGGACTATAGTACACCCTACAACGATTATTTTTTGGGTTGTATTATTTATTCAAAATATAAAATTATACATGCTGAACGCATAGCCTATACCAATAAAGAAAGTTTAATTTATGCAACCATTTTAAAAGGGGATGACACCATTAGGGTATATACTACTCATTTGGCTTCTTATAGGCTACAGCACGACGACTTTGAAGCCATTGATGACGCAACGCCTACTAAAAAGTCCGACTTAAAAGCAAAATGGACGGTAATTAGGAAAATGAAACATGCATTTGTAGAAAGGGGTGTCCAGGCGGAACTAGTTAGGAAACATATTGTAACTAGCCCCTATCCAACAATTATAACGGGCGACTTTAATGATGTCCCAAGTTCCTACACCTATAGAACCATTAAGGGTGATTGGCAAGACGCATTTTTACAAAAAGGTTTGGGTATTGGCGCCACATATACCGACTTATCACCTACTTTAAGGATTGATTATATACTAACAAATGCATCCTGGGAAGTGAGGGGATGGGAGTCGGTAGACGAAAATTTAAGTGATCATCATATGATCATGGCCGACTTGCTTTTGAAGAAATAAGCACCCATTTTCGGCAAAATAAAATATCTTTGAGCCTACATTATGCCGCTCAAAATATACAACTCTCTTACCCGTCAGAAAGAAACTTTCGAACCCATAAACGCTCCCTATGTTGGAATGTATGTATGTGGTCCAACGGTAAGTGGCGAAAGTCATTTGGGACATGCACGTCCATTTATAACTTTTGATGTGGTATTTCGCTATTTGCTGCACAAAGGCTACAAGGTTAGGTACGTGAGAAATATAACCGATGCAGGACATTTTGAAGAAGAAGGAAAAGTGGCTGAAGACAAAATTGCATCTAAGGCCATATTGGAAAAACTAGAACCAATGGAACTAGTACAAAAATATACACAGCTATATCATTGGGCAATGGACCAGTTTAATAACTTGCCGCCAAGTATTGAACCAACGGCTACGGGGCATATAGTGGAACAAATAGAAATGATTAAAAAAATCATAGCTGATGGTTACGGTTATGAGGCAAATGGGTCGGTTTATTTTGATGTTGTGAAATACAATGATGTTTATTCAAAAAAGAATCAACCCTATGGTATTTTAAGCGGAAGAAATTTAGAAGAACAATTGGACACAACACGTGAGTTAGAAAATCAAGAAGAGAAAAAAAATAAAGTAGATTTTGCTTTGTGGAAAAACGCACCTGCAGAACATATCATGCGTTGGCAAAGCCCATGGGGAGAGGGTTTCCCGGGTTGGCATATTGAATGTTCGGCAATGGCAACAAAATATTTAGGCAAAAAATTTGATATACACGGAG
>CAJATB010000185.1 GCA_903944755.1 uncultured Bacteroidota bacterium | reverse complement strand
CTCGACTACTAGATGGTCGATGGTCCCGTAGTTCAATGGATAGAATAGGTGTTTCCTAAACACTAGATCCAAGTTCGATTCTTGGCGAGACCACAATTGATTTTTATTTGCCACCAAGTTGTGCCAATCTTGGCGAGACCACAATTGATTTTTATTTGCCACCAAGTTGTGCCAATCTACAACACGCTAGTACCTTGTTCAATGGAGGCTATATAATGACTAAGCGGTTTTTGTGCATGTTTTTCGTACAATGGTTGCAGGTTTGCTACCAAACCTTCAATAGCTTCTTCCTTTACTATATTAATAGTACAGCCGCCAAAGCCGCCGCCCATCATGCGTGCACCCAAAACAGCTGGATGTCCTTTTACCTGGTCTACTAAAAAATCAAGTTCAGGGCAACTCACTTCATATAAGGATTTAAGTCCTTCGTGGGTTTCAAACATTTTTTCACCGAGTGCTTGAATATTTCCATTTTTTAAATCGTTACATGCATTAAGCAAACGTGCGTTTTCTTCCACTACATATTTACACCGGTTATAAATTAATACATCCTTGGGAAGTATATATTCATCAAGCATGGCAACTGTAGCATCTCTTAATGAAAGCACCAATGGTTCATGTGCCTGTATCCAAGTTATTCCTTGTTCACATTGTATGCGTCGCGTATTATATTCAGAACTTGACAATTGGTGTTTCACATTCGTATTTAATAAAAGAATTTTATACCCTTTTATATCTAATGGCACATATTCATATTCCAACGAACGACAATCTAATTTTATAACATGGCCTTCCTTCCCAAAAAGGGAAGCAAACATATCCATTAACCCACAATTCACACCAGCAAAATCATGTTCTGCTTTCTGCGCCATATAAGCCATTTGTATTTTTGTGAATTGCAAACCAAATAATTCTGTAATGGCAAATAATGTTGCACATTCTAAAGCAGCTGAACTTGAAAGCCCTGCGCCAATTGGGATATCGCCGTCAACAAGTAAATTAAAGCCGCTCAATTCCACACCTGATTTTTGTATTTGGTCAATTACCCCTAAAATATAATTGGGCCAACCCAAAGGCGTGGTTTTAATATCCTGTAAACTAGTTTCAAAATCCTCATGAAATGCCGTTGCATACATACCTACTTTATTGTCGGCACGTTTAGCTATTGCTACATAAGCCGCTTTATCAATTGCAGCAGGAAGTACAAAGCCTGCATTATAGTCGGTATGCTCCCCTATTATATTTACCCTACCTGGAGAACGCACTATTAAACAGCTTGTTCCATAATGATTTTTAAACGCTGCTTCTAATGCTGTCTTGTTCATATTACTTGTTTGCTGAAACTTGTCTCTAAAATTATTGCAATAATGTTAATTAAAAACATGTTCATTCAAAATAAGTGCCCTTTAATCAATAAAAAAGGGAACCGTTTTGCAACGGCTCCCTTAACAATTATAAACTAAAACCCTGAATTTTAAACTTTCATCCTATAAGCCAAACTAAAACTATTCTGAAATAAACTAAAACTGCAATTATAGTTACCTCCTACAACAAGTCCACCATCCAATAAGCCAAATTACTTAATCACTAGTGTTTGAATAGCACGCGGTAAAATATCCACTACCGCTGCACTGCCTCCTATCCATAAATTATATTTAACTGCTTTGTCGCTTTGGTTCATCACAATAACACTTACTGTTTTGTCGGCATTTACAAAAGCAGTTGTCATTAACTGGCTTCTGCTAGATGAGCTATTAATTAATTTTGCATTCGGACGCACGAACTTAGAAAAGTGCCCTATATAATAAAAAGCGTTGGTGAAAATTAATTCACCTGTCCTTGTATCGGCGTGTACAGGTGCAAAACATAAATTAGCAACATGGTTAGGGCCACCCGTTTCGTCTAGTAAAATATTCCAGTCGGTCCAACCTACACTACCATTATTAAAATCGTTAATCATGGCACGGCCATACCTTTCGCCTAAATACCATTCTTTTAATTTTGAAAATTCAAAACGTTCGCCACAACCTTCGGTGAATAATAAATTTTTAGTAGGATATGTTTTGTGTACAATACCTACATTATTAAACATGGGCGTACCGCCACTCCAGTCCTCATACCAATGAAAGCCCATACCCCAAGCATATTTGGAAGCTTCGGGATCATCAAAAAT
>CAJATB010000184.1 GCA_903944755.1 uncultured Bacteroidota bacterium | reverse complement strand
TATTCCATAAATGTTTTTAATAGCATGGAGGATTTGGAAGCACTGTATAAAGCATTGGGAGAAATAATGAAAACAAGTTCGCTTATCATAAAACAATAGCAGTCCTTTTTTGAATTTGGAATAGCTACACTTGTTTTAAAAAAAGATTGAATGATCTATAATAAAAAATTCCCGAATACAAATGCATTCGGGAATTTTTATACAAATAACCTAGTAATAATTACCAAGTCAAATTTTTCATGTAAGCTGCGTCAGCCTTAGCTGCGTCTAATTCGTTCGTTCCTGTGTAGGCTTCTTGCTCTACTATATAATACTCCATTCCTAGCTTGGATGCTTCGTGTAATATTGTCTTAAAATCAAGGGTACCCTTCCCTAAAATACATGATTCATGCCCACTTGCAATTTTGGTATAGTCTTTAACATGGCATAATGTAAAACGATTAGGGTGTTTTTTCATGTATTCAATTGGATTCATGCCAGCAGCGGTTACCCAATAAATATCCATTTCAAAATCAACAAGTGCTTTATCCGTATTATTCATGATGATATCCTGAGGCAACTGTCCACCTTGATTCGTAAATGAATAGTCATGATTATGATATGCAAATCGAATACCATTCTTCTTCGCAATTTCGCCTGCAGCATTAAACTTATCAGCATATACTTTATAACCATCTAAGGATGGCTGAGCACCAATATGCGGGCATATTAAATATTTCATGCCAATTTCAGCAGCTTCAGCACATTTTCTTTCGAAGTCAGTTGTGAAATCACAATGTGAGGAAACAATATTCATTCCTAAATCATTCATTTGTTTTTTGAACTCCGTATTTTTCATTCCCCAAAACATGCCCTTTGTTCCTTCAAAACTTTCAATTTGCTTATACCCACTTGCAGCTAAATGCTTGAAGACACCTGGCACATCTTTATATAAAGCGTCCTTCACTGTCCAAAGCTGGATACCAAATTTTCTTTTGTTCGCAGCCATTGCAAACAATTCATTTTTAAAAGGGAAGCTTAATGCTAACCCAGCCAAAGCTGACTGGCGTATAAAATTTCTTCTTGAATTTGACATGTTATAATTTAAAAAATAAAAAATAGTAATAAATTCCCCGCTATTAAATAGCCCAAGCTTTTTCCCCTTTTACATAAGGCGCTGACCCGTCAAACCTACCAGGAGTTTGCACATAACGCAATACTTTTGTAGCACCCACTTCAGAAGTAAAGAAACCCGAAAGTGTTAATTGCTTCATCATGCTAAAATAATGCGTAGGCTGTTCTGGTGTTTTATGCTGTTTGTACTCCTTTGCTTCTGCATCCAAAGCTACTAAAAGCTTGTGGCGTTCTTCTGCACTGGCTTCCATAAAAGATTTTCCAATTTTTGCTTTTGCATCCTTAAACTGCAATGCTTTCATGCCTTCCATGAAAATAATTTGATTGTCTTCTTCATAACAATCGTTTACCATTACTGCCATAAATTCCCCCACCTTGGCTTCTTTAGCACCCGGCGTATTGGTAGCTGGTAATATTGTTTCAGCCACTTCATTCAAAAAAGCAATATCGTCTTTTGAAAAACTAACTGTTTTTGTACTAGCCTTACAACCCGTTAAAAAAGCTTCTGCGCCAATCACCGAGCCACCCACAATAATAGCAACTCTCGACAAGGCTTCTCTTCTATTCATCATAAAAAATATTTTAAGTTTACTTGATTATAAATTACCTTTTTTTAATTCACTCACTGCAAAATCAACTGCCCTTGCAGTAAAGGCCATATAAGTTAATGATGGATTTACACAAGCAGCACTAGTCATAAAGGAGCCATCTGTTACAAATACATTTGGTGCATCCCAAACTTGATTATGTCCATTTAAAACTGAAGTTTTAGGATCTCTTCCCATACGAGCAGTACCCATTTCATGAATACCACGTCCTGGTGTGCCATCCCCTTCGTGTGTTTTTACATTCTTAACACCTGCTTGTTCTAACATTGCTTGAGCTTCAATTAAAATGTCTTTACGCATCTTAATTTCATTTTCCTTTAACTCGCAATCAATATTCAAAACGTTCAACCCCCATTTGTCTTTCTTAGTTTTATCGAGCGTTACTTTATTTGTTGGATCAGGTAACATCTCCCCAAAACCCATCATACCAAACGACCAACCACCTGGTTCCGATAAAGCTTCCTTAAAAGCAGCGCCAATACTTACTTCTGCAACATCATGTCCCCAGCCTTGCCTATTGCCACCACCTTGGTAACCAAAGCCACGTAAATAATCACGTTTATCCTCCCCTACATTTTGAAAACGAGGTATATAAAAACCATTAGCACGACGTCCAAAAGGATATTTATCTTCGTATCCTTCAATGGTGCCGCCTGCGCTATTTCCTAAATGGTGATCCATTAAGTTTTTTCCAAGTGCATCACTACTGCTACCCAATCCGCCTTCCCACACATCCGTTGCCGAGTTCATAAGCAACCAAGTGCTATTCAAAGTAGAAGCGTTTACAAAAATTATTTTTGCAGTGTATTCAATTGTTAAATTCGTTTCGGCGTCTAATACCGTAACGCCTGTTGCACGTTTTTTATCCTTATCATATTTAATTTCGGTAACTATGGACCAAGGCCTTAATGTTAAATTACCTGTTGCCATAGCAGCTGGCAAAGTAGAAGATTGTGTACTAAAATACCCGCCAAATGGACAACCTAGCCAACATTTATTTCTGTATTGGCAACCTGGACGGCCTTCGTGGGGCACAGTAATATTTGCAGTACGCCCAATGATTAAGTGACGGCTCCCTTTATAAATAGCTTTAATTCTTGCAGCAACATCTTTCTCCACACAGGTTAAATCCATTGGAGGTAAAAACTGACCATCGGGTAATACATCAATACCATCTCGGTTACCACTGATGCCTGCAAATTTTTCGACATAATCATACCAAGGAGCGATTTCATTATAACGTACAGGCCAATCAATTCCTACACCATCTTTTGCATTCGCAGTGAAATCTAAATCAGACCAGCGATAACTTTGGCGACCCCACATTAATGAACGCCCACCAACATGATAGCCTCTAAACCAATCAAAACGTTTTGTTTCGGTATAGGGATGGTCTTTGTCAACGCACCAATAATCCAAATTAGTTTCGTTTAAAGGATAATCTCTTTTTAATACCGGATAATCGTTAATCATTTGTTGAGTCCTACCGCCTCTATGCGGAAAATCCCAAGCCTCTTTATTGGCATTTACGTAATCCTTGATGTGCTCAATGTTTCTTCCGCGCTCTAACATCAATACTTTTAAACCTTTTTCTGTTAATTCCTTAGCAGCCCACCCTCCGCTAATACCAGAACCTACTACTATTGCATCATACTGTTGTTGCGCCATTTGATAATTTTTTTATTTTTAGAGTATATAACTTTTATTAATCTTTAAAAATTGAATTTGTATTAAAATTAAATATCGCAAATTTCAATCGCCTTTTTTAAGGAACCTAACGCATCCTTGTCGCTAGGAATAAATTCTTGTGCTACATAACCCGTAAAACCCGTTGCAACTATGGCGCGCATGATAGCTGGATAATATAATTCTTGACGCTCATCAATCTCATTCCTTCCAGGTACTCCACCAGTGTGGTAATGCCCAAAATAGGTGTGGTTCTTTTGAATAGTATGAATCACATCACCTTCATCAATTTGCATGTGGTAGATATCATATAATAATTTAAAATTAGGGGAACCTAAGCGCTTACATAATTCAACACCCCAATTCGATTTATCACACATGTAGTCCTTATGATCCACTTTTGAATTCAGTAATTCCATTTGTATAATAACGCCCTTTTTTTCGGCATGCGCCATAATTTTTTTCAAGCCAGTCACGCAGTTATTTAAACCTTGTTCGTCATCCATCCCTTTCCTATTGCCAGAAAAACAAATTAAATTTGTATACCCTGCATCTGCAACGTAATTAATGTGGTCGGTATAATTCTTTATTAATGTGTTATGGTATTGCGGGTCATTAAACCCTGCTGTTAAACTTATTTCTGCACCATTACACATGGTGGAAATTAAACCGTTATCCTTTAACACTTTCCATTCTGAAGGGCCTACCAAGTCCATGCCAACCATGCCCAAATTTTTAAAGGCCTTTGCTAATGGTTCAATGGCAATGTCGCTATAACACCACCTGCAAGCAGAGTGATTAATTTTCCCTTTTAGGGAAACTGCATTTTCGTTTTGTGCAACAGTTGCTAATACATTTTTAGGAATTGAAATGCCTG
>CAJATB010000183.1 GCA_903944755.1 uncultured Bacteroidota bacterium | reverse complement strand
GGTTCGATAATGATTTTTCTTTACGCTATGGCTCAAAGTTCAGGAGTGTAATCATTTCATCACTTCTTTTTTCTTAAATTTTAGGGCGTTATAAATAGCCTACTCACGAACTTATGAGAATAGCGTTAAAAAAACTTATAAATTTATCGTTAAAAAATTGTGCCTGTCTGAGCGAAGCGAGTTCACAATTTTAGATTGATTTATGAGTTTTTAGCGTCATTCGAATCAGAGAGTGATAGGTTGTTTATAATGCTACATAAATGAAATGGTTACGATAGAAACAAAAAGGCCCCACTTTGCAGTGAGGCCTTTTTTATAGGAAACGATTAACGTTTATTATTTCTTCTTTTCATCACGACCTAATGGCTTGTTTTTTGCAAAATCAACCAATACTGGTGCTGCAACAAAAATAGATGAGTAAGTACCTGTGACAACTCCAATTAACATTGCGAATGCAAAACCTCTTGTTACCTCGCCACCAAAGATGAATAGGATCAAAATTGTTAAGAATACAGTTACAGAAGTCATAATAGTCCTTGACAATGTTTGGTTAATAGCTCTGTTAATGATTGTACCATTGTCACTTCCTTTCATTATCATACTATCTTCACGAATACGGTCATAAACAATAACAGTATCGTTCATAGAGAATCCAATTACAGTTAAGATAGCTGCGATAAAATGTTGGTCAATTTCTAATGGGAAAGGAACAATCCCTCTTAGGAAGCTAAATACAATTAAGGTAACTAATACATCATGTAATAAAGAGAAGATTGTACCTAAAGAGTATCTCCAATCACGGAATCGTATAAAGATGTATAAACAAATGGCCATTAAGGCAAAAATTGTTGCTTTAGTTGCACCTGCTTTTAAGTCGTCGGAAATAGAAGGCAATACTTTTTGAGAACTTTGTTTGTATTGTGTATCAAATTCTTTAAAACTAGTACCGGTTGGTAAATGCTTTGTTAAACCTTTAAATAATAATGCTTCTACTTCAGTATCAATGTCATTTCCTTGTTCCTTAATCTTATAAGAAGTAGTAATGTTAATTTGATTTTTAGAATCCACTGTTTTAATAATCGGCGCTTCACCAAATACAACTTTCAAGTCGTCTCTAACAGTTTCAATATTGATCGTTTTATCAAATTTAACGGTATAACTTCTTCCACCAGCGAATTCAACACCTTCGTCAAATCCGTTAAAGAAACTAGCAATACCCATTGTTAAAACTACTGCTGATAACACGTAAGCATACTTCCTAAATTCAATGAATTTGAAATTTGCATTCTTGAAAATATTTTTAGAAACAAATGTGAAATATTCTAAATGTCTATTCTTGCTTGTATAAATATCAGTAATTAAACGTGATACTAAGATTCCACAAAATAAGGAAAGTAAAATACCAATGATTTGCGTCGTAGCAAAACCAAGTACCGGACCTAGTCCAAAGTAAGCAAGTATAATTGCGGTTAAAAGGGTAGTGATGTGACCATCTAATACAGGTGCCATAGAACGCTTGTAACCATCAGTTACAGCCATCTGGTAACTCTTGCCTTTGATTAATTCTTCCTTAATCCTTTCAAATATAATTACGTTCGTATCCACAGCCATACCAATAGTTAATACCAAACCAGCAATACCTGGTGCTGTTAATGTAAAACCAAGTGCACTTAATATTCCTACAGTGAAAAGTAAGTTTAACACTAGTGCTATATTAGCAACCATTCCTGCTGTATTGAAATAAATTAACATTAAGGCGAATATGACAAGGAATGAAATTCCAAAAGCCATCATACCACCATTAATAGATGCTTTACCTAAAGTAGGCCCAACTTGCTGCTCTTGTACAATTTTTGCCGGCGCAGGTAATTTACCACTCTCTAAAATCTCAGCTAAATCCTGTGCTGTTTTCAAGCTATAGTTACCAGAAATTTGTGAATTACCAGTAGTGATCGCGTCATTTACATTCGGTGCTGAATAAACGACATTGTCTAGTACAATTGCTAAAGGCTTGCCAATATTTTTTGAAGTCATTTTGCCCCAAATAGTAGTACCTAATTTATCCATATTCATCTTGATAGCTACCTTGCCTCTTTCATCAAAATCCTGAGCAGCGTTCGCTACGTGATCACCTTCTAATTCAGCCTGACCATTTTCTAAAGTTTTGATTGCGTATAAAGGAATAACATCTTTTGTCTTTGGATCTTCAGATTCTACTTTGCCATACATAAACACTAAGTTCGATGGGAACTTAGATTTCACTTCAGGTAATGCTAAGAAAGCATTTAACTTAGCAGTGTCTTTTTTTAATGTATATCCAATTTCACCAGGGTATGAATACTGACCTGTTTTAGATTGGTACGGTTGTGTAAACTGAACCAACTTCATTAAAGGGTTCTTGTTTAAGTTAGTTTTACTTGTATCTAATTTAGCAGCAATAGTAGTATCAACACCACCACTCAAACTTGCTTCAATTGCTTTATCAGCTTCAACAATGCTAGCTTGGAAGTCTTTACTTTCAAAAGTATATACTTCAAAGAATTGCAAGTTAGCAGTAGACTGTAAATAGGAACGAACTCTTTCTTTGTCGTTAACGCCTGCTAATTCTATGCTAATAATACCCTTGTTTGCATCAGGGTTAATATTAGGAGACGCTAAACCAAAACGGTCAATACGCGTTCTTAAAATTTTGTAAGTATTGTTAAATGCAATTACAGATTGTTCTTTTAAGTAAGTTGTAACAGCTTCATCAGAATCGTCAAATTTTAACTTGCTATTACTACGTGCTGCAAATAAAGGGGCCAGTTTACCAGTAGGGTTAACTAGTTTATATTCAGCGGTAAATAATGAAATTAAATCGGCGTTACTATTTGCTTTTTTTGCAACTGCATTGTTTAATGCTGTATTGAATGAAGCGTCTTTTGTATAGTTAGCTAAAGATTTGATTAAACCGTCTAAGCCCACTTCCATCGTTACGCTCATACCACCTTGTAAATCAAGTCCTAACATCAATTCTTTTTCTTTAGCACTACCATAAGTAGTCATACCAAAACCTAATTTGGTATCCTTAGTACTGTCTAATAAAAATTTCAAATAAGTTTTTTGAGCTTCACCTACACTGTCATTGTATAACATTTGTTCTTCCTTGTTAGTAGGGTAAACTTGCTCAGCTGTAGGTAATTTTTTTACCCAAGCAGCAGCTTTTGCTTCCATAGCTTTTTCATGGCTTCTTACGAAAAATGTAAATGACAATTGATAAAGACAAATTAAAATAAGCGCAAATGTAAAAAAGCGCACTAATCCTTTGAGTTGCATAATAAGTTGGTTAACTGATTTTTAGTCGGCAAATATAATGGAAAGAGGTCAAAATATGGGCTAGAAAAGCATTATTTTAACGTTGTAAGCTTTACGTTAAAGAACAAAGGAGTATTAGGAGGTATACAACCACTGCCATAAACTCCATATGCCAAATTAGATGGTAGTAACAATATAATTTCACCCCCTTCTCCAATCAATGGCAAGCCGTATTTCCATCCTGTAATTAAATCATTTAAGGTAAAGGTGTTAGATCCGCTATCGAATGAACTTTTATTTAAAAAAGTACCGTTATAAGTAATTGATATTGAGCTATTTAAATTAGGTTTAGTAGTATTCCCTTGTTTAACAATTTGGTAATAAAAGCCTCTTGAATCCTTAACGTAGGTGATTTTATTAGTAGTACAATAGTCTAAAATTTGTTGATCTTCAGACAAAGTGGAAGGTGTTGGTGTAGCACAACCTTTTTCAGCTTTACTACAGGCTGTTTGGCTAAAAAAGCCAAAAAATAGGCATAAAAACACGATTATTGAGGAAAAACCTAAGTTTTTGCTAGTTTTTGGGGTAAAAATGGTCATTTTTTGTTTTTTATATGAGTTAGTTCTTTAAATCTTTGTTCGTTCATTTCCCAAGAAAATTGTTGGTACATCCATCCAAAGCCTACGGATATGATAAAAATTGAAATTACAATCCAAATTTCATTACCTCTCATATTCGCAACCATACCAGCTCGTTCATACCAACCCATTTCTGAAATTAGTAAAACAAGCACCCCAAGGCTTAAACCAAAACTTAATCCTCTTAAGAATGGTTTTCTTTTGTAATTGGGAAGGGTTCTGTCCTTTTCCCATTGTTGGTAGAATTTTTCTTCCTCGGAGCTGATCATGTCGCAAATTTATGGCAATGCGCATTAATATAGCAAGTCATTGCTTACTTTTAATTAACAATTAATTGAATTACATGATGAAAACATTCATTCAAAAGTGGGGTATTACCCTTTATATATTGCTTTTATCGGCTCATTTATATGCGCAAGTGTTAGGGGAACCGTATAGAACTGTTCAAATCGTAACCAAGTTATTGCTATTGCCTTTGTTAATTTTATTTCTTGCGATGCAGGATGAGTTTGCAAATGCCCCAAAGGGGAAGTGGTTGTTACTTTTTGGATTATTTGGCTCTTTTTTAGGAGATGCATTTTTATTATCTAATGATTATTTCATCCCAGGTATGGTAGCATTTATGACGACACATATTTCTAATATTATTTTTTTTAAT
>CAJATB010000182.1 GCA_903944755.1 uncultured Bacteroidota bacterium | reverse complement strand
TATCAGTATACGAACTTTTAAATATTTTGAGTGTTAAATTAATATTCAAAATATTTAAAAAAAAATTATGTACACTAAAATTTCAAAAAAATTATTTATAGCATATGCTATAATTTTATTTACAGCCATTAATTTAACGGCTTGTGAAAAATCAGAAGCAGATGAACCAATGTTGCCAAGTCCTTCAAGTACAACTATTACAAGTCAAGTAAGTACAAGCGCTAGCTTAACCTTACTAAAATCGGCAGTTGTTAAGGCTGGCCTTGCTTCTACTTTAGATGGTGCAGGACCGTACACAGTTTTTGCACCTACCGATGATGCTTTTATTGCTTCCGGTATTACGTCAAGTGTAATAAACTCATTATCTGCGGATAAACTAAAATCTATTCTTTTGTATCATGTGCTCGCGTCCAAAATTCTATCAACGGGTGTTCCTGCAGGGCCAAATGCTAAGGTTGTAACAGCAAGTGGCGATTCTTTTTTTGTGACTAATAACTTAAATGGAGTTTTCGTAAATGGACTTAAAGTTACAACAGCCGATTTGCCAGCTAGTAATGGAGTGATTCACACTTTAGGTAAAGTGTTAATGCCGCCAGCAGGTAATATTGTGGATGTAGCAGCTGCTGATACTACATTTAGTTTTCTTGTTGCGGCAGTTTTAAGAGCAAGTAAAGGAAGTACGAATGTTGCTGCTGTTTTATCGGGTAACACGCCGTTAACAGTATTCGCACCAACGAATAACGCATTTAGGGCTGCAGGTTTTGCGACAATAGATGCTATAAATGCCGTTGACCCTAATACATTAACAACTATACTTACCTACCACGTTGTAGCTGGTCGTGTTTTTTCATCTGATTTAGTGAATGCTGCCCAACCTTCAACGGTAAATGGAGGCAAAGTAATTGTCTCTTTATCCTCTAATAGTGCTGCAATAAAAGGAAACTCAAATCCTAGTGCCTCAAATATTGCTGTAACTAATATTATGGCTTCCAATGGCGTGATTCACGTTATAGACCAGGTTCTATTGCCTTAATATTTCTTTTAAATCAATCCCAAGTAGTTTTCTATTTGGGATTGTTTTAAAGGGTTTGATTTTAGTAATATTAAGCCATTAGGAACAAACTACTTTTTTTATCTTAACAGTTTAAGGGATAGTGTTATTTAAAATAAATCTTAATCATTTCATACACCTTATTGCTAGTTGCTTCGTCTATGGTACCTAGCTTTTTAACAAGTCTTGTTTTATCTACTGATCTAATTTGATCAATAACAAGTTGTCCATTTTTATTTTCGAACTTGCAATCTACTCTTGAGGGGAAATTTTTTCTTGTTGATGTCAAAGGAACAATAACAACATTTTCCTTATACCGGTTTGCTATGTCAGGAGAAATTATAACACACGGCCTTGTTTTATTTATTTCACTTCCGATTGTCGGTTCTAGTAGGGTTAGCCACACTTCTTTTTTTGCAACTACCATGTCCATTCCTCCTCATCAAATTTATTACCAAATTCTATCCAATCTTTATCTTCTTGGGTAGGGGTATGATCCATTTTTTTATACATTTCTTCCCAACCTGCTCTAGGGTCAATTACTACAGGTTTTAAAACAATACAATCTTCTCTTAGCTCAATGGTTACTTCTTCTTCAAGCTTGTATTCCTTTATCAATTCATTTGGCAACCTAATGCCTTTTGAATTTCCGATTTTAATGATTTTTGCTTTCATAAGTAATGTTATTACAATGTAATTACATTACAAATATAGTATTTGTTTTCAATTTGTGGCGAGTATTTATACGAGATGATTGCTCAGTTGCTTCGCAACATCCCCTCGTATTGGGCTTACCCCCACGCGGATGGTTGCTTCGCAACATCCCCTCGTATTGGGCTTACCCAAAGCCCTTCAAAACATCAGCTTTACTGATGTTTTGCTTTTTCGTACCTATCTGCTTAAACAAACCCTCGCTTCGCTCGTTGGATACAAACCCTTGTCTGTTTTTAATAGCAAGCTATTAACACAGCCAATGCTTTATATCCGCCACTTTGTGGCGTTTGTTTGGCAGTTATAGGTACAAAAAAGCCCACACTGTTCGTGTGGGCTTTGTGACCGCGTCAGGATTCAAACCTGAAACCCCCTCATCCGTAGTGAGGTACTCTATTCAGTTGAGCTACGCAGCCATTCCGTTTTCTAACCTAAGTCAGAAAGGGTTGCAAATATACCTCAAAATCCTATTCTTCCAAAGGTTTTGCCTATTTTATTAACGCTTTATAGCTAAATAATTAGTAATGCCAACGTACAAATGCCTCAATAGCAGCGTATTTGGTTAAACCAAGCTTTGCATATAAATCGGCAGTGTTTGCGTTGCGTATTTCAGCCCTTTGCCAAAATTCACGTGCATCTGTTCCTTGGAAGGGTACACTGTCTTTTTGAGATTGGTGAATAAATATACCAAAGCGTTTTTTCATTACTTGGTCAGGGCTCATTGGAACGGCCATTTCAATTTCTGAAATATCCCATTCTTGCCAAGCGCCTTTGTATAACCAAACCCAACAATCCTTTACCCAGCTTTCACCACTGTCTTTTAAACGGCGTAAGCTTTCGAATATAACTTCCAAACAAACTTTATGTGTGCCATGTGGGTCGGCTAAATCGCCTGCACAATAAACTTGGTGTGGTTTTAATTTTTTCAATAATTCCATTGTGATTTGAATGTCTTCCTCACCCATTGGTTTTTTATCAATTGCACCAGTTTCGTAAAATGGTAAATTTAAGAAATGATAATTTTCATCCTTTATACCAACATACCTGCAGGTAGCTTTAGCCTCACATCTTCTTATTAGTCCTTTAATTGCTCTAATTTCAGAAGTATCCAGTTGGTCACTTTTTTTATCCGCTAAAAATGCACGTGCTTCCGCTAATATTTCTTGACTTTTTTTGTTATCCATTCCAAACATATCTTCAAAACCTACAGCGAAATCTAAAAAACGTGTTACAAATTCATCAGTTACTGCAATATTTCCACTTGTTTGATAGCCAACATGCACATCATGTCCTTGGTCATGCAAACGCATAAAAGTACCACCCATGCTAATAATGTCGTCGTCCGGGTGAGGGGAGAAGATCAATACTTTTTTTGGATGCGGGGCACTACGTTCTGGGTGTGCTGGAATGACTGCATTTGGTTTTCCACCAGGCCAACCTGTAATAGAATCCCTAAGCATATAAAACACTTGTAGGTTTATATCATATACAGAATCCTTTAATACTAATAAGTCGGATAAGTTATTTTCTGTATAATCGTTTGCAGTTAAACTTAAAATTGTCTTATCTAATTTAATGGCTAAACCAATTACCGCTTTTTTAATCATGGCTGGCGTCCATTCTGTTTCACCTGTTAACCAAGGTGATTTATTTCTTGTTAATTCTACAGCTGCTAATTCGTCTATTACAAATGTACAGTCGTCGTGGTTTTGCAATACACTTGCCGGTACTTGTTCTGTAGCTTCGGCTTCAATTGCCTTAGCAACAATGTCAGCTTTATTACCCCATGCTAATAATACAATTTTCTTTGCTTTCATGATACTGCTAATACCCACAGTAATAGCCAGTTTCGGTACTTTATTTAAATCCTGAAATTCATAAGTGTTTGCAATTCTAGTTTGTTGGTCTAAATGGATTACTCTTGTTTTTGAATGAAAGCTTGAACCTGGTTCATTAAAACCAATATGGCCATTTTTTCCAATTCCTAAAATTTGAAAATCTATACCACCTACTTTTTCAATTGTTTGTTCGTAACCAATACAACTTTCTTTTAAAGTCTCTTTAGTCCATTCCCCGTTTGGTAAATGAATATTTTTTGGATCAATGTCAATTAAATCAAATAAATGACGATGCATAAAGCTCCAATAGCTTTGGTAAGCGTCCCTTGAAATAGGGTAGTATTCGTCTAAATTAATGGTAATGACGTTTTTAAAACTAAGTCCTTCTTCTTTGTGCATACGCACTAATTCCTTATACAAATAAATGGGAGTGCTTCCAGTAGCCATCCCTAAAACGCAGGGTAGGTTTTTAGCTTGTTTTTCCTTAATTAAACTTGCAATTTGCGCTGCAACAGCATTTGACCCTTCAACCGGGGTCTTGTAAATTTTTACAGGTACTTTTTCAAATGATTCCAACATAATCTATTGTTTTAATTATACATTATAAAATTATCAAAAAAGGCTCCCATGGTAAATTAGGAGCCTTTAAATATTATTATTCTACTTTACTTATCTTAATCATATTAGTCGGTAAATGCGCCTTAATTGGCGTACTACCTGTGTTTACTACAATATCCTCCTTATGAACGAAGCCCCCGTTTTTCAACATTTGAATTTGATCGTTAATGATTGCATCCAAACTTTCTTCTTTATTATAGTAGAAAGCTTTTACGCCCCAACTCAAACTTAATTGGTTCACTAAACTCATTTCTTTTGTGAAAATAAATAGTGGAGATTTTGGACGGAAGCTACTAAGCATAAATGCGGTATAGCCACTTTGTGTCATGCCAATTAATGCTTGTGCATTGCTATCTTCAGCTAATTGACAACCACCATAACATATAGCATCACTTAAGAATGAAGGAGAATGTGGTTGTGGTTTTAAATCAGCAGATCGGTTATAATTGTATCCGTATTGTTCCACTTCTGAAATAATTTTACGCATTGTTTCAATAACTAATACGGGGAATTGTCCTGTAGCAGTTTCGCCACTTAACATTACCGCATCAGCGCCTTCAATTACTGCGTTTGCCACATCTGTTATTTCAGATCGATTTGGTTTCACTCTGTCAATCATTGATTCCATCATTTGAGTGGCTACAATAACTGGTTTTGCTCTATGAATACATTTTCTGATAATCTCTTTTTGAATTAATGGTATTTTCTCTACTGGCAATTCAACACCCAAATCACCTCTTGCTACCATCACGCCATCACTAGCATTAATAATATCACGAAGGTTTACAATTGCTTCTGGCATTTCTATTTTAGCAATAATTTTAGATTTGCTATTATTCTTGTTCAGTATGTCTCTTAGAATTTGAATATCGGCTACTCGTCTTACAAAGCTTAATGCTACCCAGTCTAATTTTTCTTTAATAATAAAATCGGCGTCTTCTAAATCTTTTTCTGTTAATGCGGGTAATGATATTTTTGTGTCAGGTAAGTTAAGTCCCTTTTTTGAAGAAATAATTCCACCTAAAGTCACAGTGACTTTTACATCACCGTTGGCTTCTATACTTAGCACTTTTACTTCAATTTTACCATCATCAATCATAATAGTATTTCCTACTACAACATCACCTGCTAGGTTAGGATAGGAAACATATATTTTTTCAATGGTACCAATACATTTTTCATTTGTAAAAGTAAGTATGTCGCCAACTTTAACGTCCAAACGATTATTTTCAATTTCACCAACCCTTAACTTAGGACCTTGCAAATCACCAAGGATAGCAACCGAACAACCAAGTTCTTCATTAATACCTCTGATATTATCTATAATTTTCTTTTTGTCTTCATGGCTACCATGAGAAAAATTTAAACGAAATACATTTACACCTGCGAAAACTAAAGCCTTTAACTGGTCATATGTATCACAAGCGGGGCCTACAGTAGCAACTATTTTAGTCTTGTGATGTATATTTTTGAAAGTTTGTTTGTTCATTCTATTTTATGGGGTTATTATCTATTTATTATTTTAGCTAGCTAAGATTTTTACAATCTTTAACCATTCTTCCGAAATATTTTGTTTTGCTTTAATTGCAAGGTCAAGTGGGGTAAGTTTCATTTTGTTATCCTCAATTCCTACCATAACATTAAAGTTGCCATTCATTAAACATTCTACAGCGTGGTATCCCATTCTGCTTGCAATTAAACGGTCAAGGCAACTTGGGGAACCACCTCTTTGTATATGGCCTAAAATACATACACGAATGTCTGCCTCTGGTAAAC
>CAJATB010000181.1 GCA_903944755.1 uncultured Bacteroidota bacterium | reverse complement strand
TATATTTCGGTAGCAATAATTTTCATTAATACGAATTTTGAACTTTCAAGGTTATTACTGTAAAAATACATGCTTTTACTAAACAATAGTAGGCAATAGGTTGTTATAGTAAAAATGCAATTATGGAAACATTGAAATACAAGAAGGTATTGGTTTTAGGGGCAACTGGTGGAATTGGGGCTCATTTGGTGCAATTATTAAATAGTAGTGGCGCTATTGTTTGGGTAGCTGGAAGGAGTGCTGCAAAGCTTGCTGAGCTTGCTACTAAATTTCAAATTCCAAGTGAACAAGTCCTTCAAGTTGACTTGGCTGACCAAGTATCAGTTAAACAATTTGCATCAAGTTTATCAACAGTAAGTGGGCCTTTTGATATTTTCATAAATGCAGCAGGGATTGGTTTAATAAAGCCTTTTGATCAGCTAGCATCTACTGACATGTTAAATTCATTTCAAGTAAACGTGATGAGTACCTTTGACGTATTAAAAGCAATACTGCCTAAAATGGTAGAGGTTAAAAAAGGCTTGATCATTAATATTCCAGGCATTTTGGGTAAAATACCTATGTCTGGTGCAGCTGCTTACTGCGCAAGCAAGTATGCGTTAGTTGGTATGATGCAATCTATTAGAGAAGAATTAAAAAGAACAGAAATACGGATCACTCAAGTATATTTAGGAGGGGTTGATTCTCCATTCTGGGATACTATAAATTTAAGAGTGCAAAGAGAAAAAATGATTCAAGCCGAAGAAGCTGCAAAATCAATTTGGTTCTTATGTCAACAACCTGTTTCTGGTGTAGTAAGTGAAATGGTTATCCAACCCTTTAACCATCAAGCAATATAAGTTGACTATATTTTGTCATTCAAAATGAACAACCGATATTTGCAATACGAATGAACGTTAGCATGAATATATCCTTAGAAAATACCCAGAATGCATTTGCATACAAGACAACCGCTGATTTAAAAAAAGCAAGGTTCTTGTTTAGTGCCATACAAAGTCCTTTGATTGCATCTATTGCAACAAAATTGACGCCAATTTTAATGAAATCAGGTTTCCCTATTAATGGGATATTACGCAGTACTGTTTTTAATCAATTTGTTGGCGGGGAAACTTTAGAAGAATCGGCAAGAATATGTAAACAATTGGGTGCTTATAAAGTACAAGTAATTTTGGATTACGGTGTTGAAGCTAAGGAAGGAGAAGAAAATTTTGACAACGTTACGGATCAAATTATTAATGCAATTGAATTTGCAGCTACACAGCAAAATATTCCTTTTGTGAGTGTTAAAATAACTGGAATTGCTAGCATGTTTTTGTTGGAAAAACTTAATGAAGCACCAAGGTTAAGGAGTGGAATTCATGATAGTGAGTCCGAAGACGCTTCCTGGGTAAGCGTTCGAGAAAGAATGTATGCAATTTGTGAAATGGCAAGTGAAAAAGGAATTGGAGTATTAATTGATGCGGAAGAAACATGGATTCAAGACCCTATTGATAGGTTAGCTGTCGAGTTAATGACTGTTTATAATAAAAGTAAAGCAGTTGTATATAACACGTATCAGTTATATAGAAATGACCGTTTAAGTTTTTTGCAGTTATCTCACAAATTAGCATTGGAAGGTAAATTTATTTTAGGTGCGAAATTGGTGCGAGGTGCTTATATGGAAAAAGAAAGAGCACGCGCTGAAAAGCTCGGGTACCCTTCTCCAATTCATGATACTAAAGATGCTACCGATAAGGATTATGATGAAGCAGCTGCGTATTGTCTTAAAAATGCAGCTACCATATCATTAATATTGGCCTCTCATAATGAACAAAGCAATTTGCTTATTGCCAAGGAAATGGAGCACAAAGGAATGGTTGCAAACCATGAGCACGTTCATTTTTCACAATTATATGGAATGAGTGATCATATCACTTTTAATATGTCTACAGCTGGCTATAATGTGAGCAAGTACTTACCTTTTGGTCCATTACAAGATGTAATTCCTTATTTAATGCGCAGGGCCGAGGAGAATACCAGCGTGAATGGCCAAACTAGCAGGGAATTAACCCTAATCAGGACCGAATTAGCACGTCGAAAAGCAAAAAAATGATTTTACACTAAAGGGTATTGGTTGTAAATTGCAGCATGCAACAATACCTAACTTTATTACAACATATTCTAGACGAGGGCGCACAAAAAACCGATCGTACAGGTACAGGAACCAAAAGTTGTTTCGGTTATCAAATGCGTTTTGATTTGGCGAAAGGATTTCCAATGGTCACTACTAAAAAAGTACATTTAAAAAGTATAGTACATGAATTATTGTGGTTCTTGAAAGGGGATACCAATATAAAATACTTACAAGAAAATGGAGTGCGCATTTGGGATGAATGGGCCGATGCAAATGGGGACTTGGGTCCAGTTTACGGCAAACAATGGAGAAGCTGGGAAGGAGCCAATGGTATAGTGATTGACCAAATTGCAGAAGTAATACATCAAATTAAAAATACGCCGGATAGCAGAAGAATGATTGTGAGTGCTTGGAATGTAGGGGAGTTGTCCAAAATGGCATTGATGCCATGTCATAATATGTTTCAGTTTTATGTGGCAGACGGAAAGTTAAGCTGCCAGCTGTACCAACGTAGTGCGGATGTTTTTTTAGGAGTGCCTTTTAATATTGCTTCCTACGCATTATTGACCATGATGGTCGCCCAGGTTTGTGGTTTACAGTATGGTGATTTTGTGCACAGTTTTGGCGACGTCCATTTGTATAATAACCATTTTGAACAAGCGAAGTTGCAATTGTCTAGAACACCGTTTGCTTTGCCCACAATGAAAATTAATCCAGAAGTGAAAGACATTTTCTCCTTCCAATTTTCTGATTTTACATTAGAAAACTATGAAAGTCACCCGGGGATTAAAGCGCCAGTAGCTGTTTAATTAATAATAAATCACGCATGAATATAACCCTTGTAGTAGCTGCTTCTGATAATAATGCAATAGGCAAGAACAATCAATTGCTTTGGCATTTGCCAAAAGATATGAGGTTTTTTAAGAACACTACTTGGGCGATGCCCATTTTAATGGGACGAAAAACATTTGAATCCATGGGCAGTAGGTTACTGCCTGGCAGGTTGAATATTATCCTTACCAATCAGGCTGACTATAGTCAAGCTGGTGCTAGTATTGTGCATAGTTTAAGCGAAGCAATACAATTAGCGGAAAAAGAAGATTATAAAGAATTGATGGTAATTGGGGGCGGCCAGATTTACGAAATGGCATTGCCATTTGCACATAAAATTTGGCTTACAAGAGTCCACACCACTATTGATGGGGATACTTTTTTCCCTGTTTTAAATGAAGACTGGTTGAAAAATTCATCTGATGTTTTTGCGGCAGACGAAAAACATGCATTTTCTTTTGACATCGAATGTTGGAAAAGAAAATAGCTGTATGTACTCAACGCCAAAACTTTTTATCAAGTATTTACAGTATTATTTTACAGCGGCTAATGGCAATGGCCATGGAGTCCACTCCCCTTTTGTGTATACATTTATTAAGGAGGTATTGAATAAAAAAAACACGCCTGTTTTTCCAGCTTCCATAGAAGCGTATCGCACCCGTTTGTTAACCAACAGGGAACTTGTCGAAGTATGGGACAGAGGTGCAGGATCAAGACAAAATAACAATAGCAAAAGAACGGTAAGCGCAATTGCAAAAGCTGCCTTGAAACCCCAAAAATATAGTCGTTTACTTGGGAGCTTAGTAAATTACTTTAAGCCAGCCACTGTGCTGGAAATGGGCACTTCCTTGGGTATTACCACTAGCTATTTAGCTGCCGCGTATCCTTTAGGAAAAGTAGTTACCATGGAGGGTGCGCCTAATGTGGCAAAGCATGCGCGTGCAAATTTCGCTCATTTAGGGATAGAAAATGTTGAGCTTATTGAAGGAGATTTTGACATGTCACTTCCTGTGTATTTAGATAGTATTACAAACATTGGTTTTGCTTATGTTGATGGCAATCATAAGTATGAACCCACTATGCGCTATTTTAATTGCTTAAAAGCGAAATCGAATGAGGCTTCTGTTTTAGTATTTGATGATATTCATTGGAGTGCAGAAATGGAAAAAGCGTGGACGGAAATTAAGAACGACAAGTCGGTAACACTCACCATTGATTTATTTTTTATTGGTTTAGTGTTTTTTCGGAAAGCGCAAAAAGAAAAAGAAAATTTTATAATCCGATATTAATTATTCCCATTGCTACCTAACACATTTTTAGATTCTTTAGAAGGCCTGCCTGGATTTAGTCGAGACAGCTTTGTAGCTGTGCATGCATTAAAAGAACAAATAACCTCGGTAAGGCTAAATTCAGCTAAGCAATTTGATATAAGTAAACATCGTTTCTTAAATAATACACAAACTATTCCATGGTGTAGCGGCGCCTTTTATTTACCTGCACGCCCTTTTTTTGTTACTGACCCATTATGGCATGCAGGTGCTTATTATGTACAAGAAGCAAGTAGTATGTTTTTGCAATATGTTTTATCCCAAATAATTCCGAATCCTACTAATGAAAAGGTATTGGACTTATGTGCTGCCCCCGGAGGTAAAACAACATTAATGGCAAATTATTTTCCAGACGGTTTAGTGGTTGCCAATGAAACTATTAAACAACGTAATGCAGTACTCGTTGAAAATGTTACTAAATGGGGAGGGGATCATGTTGTTGTTTCACAGAACGATCCTTCTCATTTTAAGGCCTTACCTAATTTCTTTGATGTGTTAATGGTTGACGCTCCTTGCAGTGGTAGTGGATTGTTTAGGAAGGACCCCACTGCTATTGACCATTGGAGTTTGGATAGCGTGCAACATTGCAGCACTAGGCAAACTAGAATAATAGAGGATAGCATTGACACTTTAAAAGAAGGTGGGTATTTAATATATTCTACTTGTTCTTATTCTTTTTCTGAAGACGAGAAAATGATGGATTTTATTGGGGGTATTCAAGGTATGCAAAGTGTGGACATACCATTGCCAACTGCTTGGAATATTGTTGCTTGCGAAAGCCCAAATGTGCATGCAAAAGGCTTTAGGTTTTATCCTGATAAAATAAAAGGGGAGGGTTTTTTTATTGCTGTGTTTCAAAAGTTGCAAGGAACTACGTCAGGCTTTTTCAGTGATGATGTTAAACTAATTGCAACTACTAAAAAAGAATTAGAAGTGGTGCAAGCTTATTTTGATTTGCCCTTAACCTACGATTACATAAATCATCAGTCATCTATATTGGCTTTGTCGAAAAAATTTGAAACTGAACTAAGAGCGTTGCTTAAACATTTATACATAAAAAAAATGGGACTTAGTTTGGGTGAAATAAAAGGGAAGGACTTTATCCCTTCCCATGCTTTGGCAATGAGTAATTGGGCGAACCTCCCTTTTGGTAGCATTGAAGTAGAGGAAGAAACAGCATTGCAATACCTAAGGAGGGCCGATTTAAATTTGCCAGGTGGCAAGGGATGGCAAGCAATTGTATACAATAATATCCGCTTAGGATGGATAAAGCTATTGCCCAATAGATCGAATAATTACTATCC
>CAJATB010000180.1 GCA_903944755.1 uncultured Bacteroidota bacterium | reverse complement strand
GGTATTTTGCGTCAAATTCTGTCCTAGTTTGTCCTAAATGTGCAGAAAGATGGTCGGCTTCTGCCTCGTCGATATTAACCATTAAACTCTTGCAACAATTGCCACAATCGGTGCATTCAATTTTTGGATAAATAGCTTCAGAAAGCTCAAAAACGGCTTTATCTAGCGATAAACTGTCCAAATTCCTTAAAAAATCTTGAAATTGGGTATTTTCAGCTTCTAATTCAATTGCCTTAGTTTTGATATATTCTAAGTCAACAATGGGGTATATGGTCTGATTTTTGATGGTTCAAAGATAAGGCATAAATCTTTTATCCACATATATGAGCTAATTGGTGAAAAGTAAAATTGGGGTAAACGCCGTGGTCATTAGATTTGCACACAGACTAGGGCATTTTATGCTCATAAAGCATTGATAATTATGGCAGAAATTAAAGGGGAGGCTATATATAATGAAGATTCAATCCGGTCATTAGACTGGAAAGAACACATTCGTTTGAGGCCGGGAATGTATATTGGAAAACTAGGTGACGGTTCAGCACCTGACGATGGTATTTATGTGCTTATGAAAGAAGTCATTGATAACTGTATCGATGAACATACAATGGGTTATGGAAAACAAGTTGAAATTTCTATTGAGGATAAAATTGTTACGATTCGAGATTATGGTCGTGGTATTCCTTTGGGAAAGATAGTTGATGTTGTTAGTAAGATTAATACAGGTGCTAAGTACGATAGCAAAGCCTTTCAAAAATCAGTAGGTTTAAATGGAGTAGGAACGAAGGCAGTAAATGCCTTGAGTGAAGATTTCTTAGTTACCGCGTACCGTGAGGGAAAACAAAAATCTGCCACATTTAAAAAAGGGCAGTTAATTGAAGAAACAAAAGAAAGTAAAACTACCGAGCCTAATGGTACTTTAGTCGTTTTCACACCCGATTCATCGGTTTTTAAAAACTATCACTTTATTTATGAATATATTGAAAGTCAGCTTTGGAATTATTGCTATTTAAATGCAGGACTAACTATACATTTCAATAATAAAAAATTTATAAGTAAAAATGGTTTGCTTGATTTATTAGAACGTAAAACAAACCCTGACGAATTACGCTACCCAATTATACATTTAAAAGGGGAAGATATTGAAGTAGCCCTTTCGCATAATAATGATTACGGAGAAGATATATTCTCGTTTGTTAATGGTCAATACACTACACAAGGAGGAACCCACCAACAAGCATTTAGAGAAGCCTACGTTAAAGTTATTCGGGACTTTTATAAAAAAGACTATGAAGCCTCTGATATCAGAACAAGTATAGTTGCGGCTGTTTCAGTAAGAGTGCAAGAACCTGTATTTGAAAGTCAGACTAAAACAAAATTAGGCTCCCAAAATGTTGCAGAGGGAGGACCTAGTATGAAAAATTTTATTACTGAATTCTTGTCTAAAGAACTAGATAATTTCTTACATCGCAATAATTCAATTGCTGAAGCGCTTAAAAAACGTATAGAACAAAATGAGCGGGAGCGAAAAGAATTAGCTGGTATAAAAAAATTAGCAAACGAACGAGCTAAAAAAGCAAATTTACACAATAAGAAGTTAAGAGATTGCCGTGTGCATTTGAATGACGAAATTCCGACAAAAAATAAAGAACTATTTATTTCTTCTCAAAAAAATTCTACTTTATTTATTACCGAAGGAGATTCGGCAAGTGGAAGTATTACTAAATCGCGCAGTGTAGATACACAAGCTGTATTTAGCCTAAGAGGTAAGCCTTTAAATGCTT
>CAJATB010000179.1 GCA_903944755.1 uncultured Bacteroidota bacterium | reverse complement strand
TCCCTAAAAGTATCAGAAGGGATTTCAATTGCGTTTTCAAAATGCCCTACTTCATACTCATAATGGTTCCTCATGTCAATTACTATAGTGTCCTTTGCTTCTAGTAACTGATTCATTTGTTGTGCATTCACATAATTGCCTTTATTCTCCATGCTAAATGTTGGGTCGTCAATGCCGTCAGCAACTATTTTTTCACGCACTTTAATGCGTAACACCCAAAAGCTTTTACCATTATCATTTACTGCAATATTTAAACGTAAATTATTTAAACTTGGAATGGAGTATAAATAAGTTTTAAAGGCTTCGAGGTTGTCACTAGGCACACTAACCTGAGCATTGATTCCCTCTGTTGCAATATAGATGCGTCCAAATACTTGAAGTGCAACTAAATGCTTATACAATTCATCTCTAAAAATAGTGGGTTCAGGAATTGAAAAATACTGATAAAAACTTATTGTAGTTCTTGGAAAATTTTCCTCATACAATTTTTGTTTCAACTCGATGTTGGAAACACGATTGTGCAGTTGTGCCATATTTATAAATTTGAGCTCAATTACAGATTAAGCAAATTATACACGAAGATAAGTCAAAAATATAAATTGGTAAACACAACAATGGCTGATATTTATCAGCCATTGAATAATAATAAACCTACTGTATTATAAACTTATTTTAATTGTTCTTTTCTAACAAACGAACCTGTTAAAGAGGCAAGCCCTCCTAGTAAAGCACCTACAGTAGCAGTTACCACTATTAAAGCAATATAAGACCCTCCTAACGGCAGTATATTGGCAACCTTAGTTGACAATATATGATTGTTGGCTAAGTCAATCCCGAATGCTAATCCTGCCCATAAAGCACCTACACCTAATGCACCAGCAACAAACGACTGTAAGGGCTTAATGGGTAAAGCAATTGCAATAATTAAATTTGTGATTACAAAGCTCCACCAAGGCAGGTTGCCATAAATACCAACTGCATAAGTTAGTAAAGCTGATAGTAAAATAGATATGATAAATTTCATTTGAATGATTTTAATGTTGATTAACAATTATTAAGCAGTTGCCTTTTTAAATTTCATAGTCCACTTGGCTTTACCTGTTGCCACTAATTTTTCTTTAGGCAAGAATAATAATCGGTAATATTTACCGGCAGCCCAATAGTCAATGAACGTATCGTAGTATTGACTTCCCGGATTACCGCTTTGTCCCCCTGGATATAAACCGTATGCTTCAATTTCATCGGTCAAATGCACTATCATTCTCCAACTTGGCCCATGGTTTTCGCTAGTTGCATTAACAATATGGACCCCACCCCCAATTGGCAGATTTAACCTACTTAATGCCGGGATTTTTGTTAGGTGTAGTACACGCGTTGCCTTATAAGCCGACCACGCTAATTTGTTTTCTTTTTCTAGAGTCAATAAAGTAGCGGTTGCATTTTCAATGCCTAATTTTACTTGCTCCTTTAAAGTCTCTATTTTATTTTTTGTACGTATATCGTCGGCGATTACAAAATTAGTATCCTTGTTCATTTGATCTAATAATACAAAAGATTCAGGCTTTGTTAATGGCATTGGAGCACCTGCCAATTCATCCCCCCAAACAGCTTGTTCCACACTGTCCCATATTACCTTAAATACAGTAATACCAGTTTCATTTTCATTGTTATATAAATTCCAAGCATTCATGGTATTAACCATACGTTGCGCTGATGTACTTAATTCATTCAACTGAATAAATTTCATTAACGCAGGGCGTGCTGTTTCTGCAAATACATTATAATTATCGGTTTGCAAACCTTGCATATCCTGAGCGGTAATTTGGTTCATCACAGTTAAACGCTTGTTCACGCTAATGCCACGGTACAATGGAAAAGAAGAAGCTGTTCCTAAATAATAAGGGTATGTCGCATCCGTTGATTTTTGATTGGCACTACTTACAAAACCACGTTCAGGATTTTTGATCATTGGATTTTCTTCCGTTGGAATAATTCCTTGCCAAGCATAACTAGTATCTTCCCCAGGCATTATGAAGTCACCTTGACGTTCCCAACGTGCTACAAAATTACCTTGTTGCTTAATTGCAATGTCTCCTGTTTTACTTGCGAAAACAAAATTTTGTCCAGGACATTTCCATAAAGAAATCGCCTTCATATAATCATCAAAATTCTTTGCTCTATTCAATTGATAAAATGCTTCTACTCCGCCCGATGGCGTAAATGCTGTCCACTGAACGGCTAAAGTACGTCCCTTAGATTGTGGCGTTGTGTAATGTGCATCAAACATAGTAGGTCCCCAATGTGTCATTGCAATATTTTCAATAACATCTGCACTGTCTTTCACTTTTATCACTTCTACTCGTTTTGTAGTTGCTTTCCATGCACCATTAAACCAATATTCATTTTGAGTGGTGTCCTTAAATTTCAATTCGTAATAGTCTAATACATCACGGCCTGCATTTGTCACACCCCATGCAAGACTATCATTAAATCCTATAATTACTGCAGGCGAACCTGGGAAGCTAGCTCCATAAGTGCTATGTGTTGGCGTAGTAATTTGTACTTCATACCAAAGTGAAGGTAAATTCAATCCTAAATGCGGGTCACTCGCTAAAATTGGCCTTCCTGATTTTGTTTTACTTCCTGCAACCGCCCAGTTATTACTTCCATTATTTTTATCGGGCGCTTCAGGCATCTCCACGGTTGGTTTATTATAAGCCAATGCCTCATTAGGCATGCGTAAATAAGCTAAATCAGCGGTAGCTGGTTTTACCGGAACCATCGATGGCTCCGCATAAGCAGTTCCAACTGGTATAATTGGGTCCAAAGAATCCTGTTGATTGGTAAATAATTTATCAAATAAATCATATCCAAGATAGTCTCTTGTATTTGTTAATTGCAAATCAGCAGTAGCAGAACGACCTGTTAAATCATATGACATGAACATTAAAAACAAATACGTTTTTTTAGGAGTCCACTGTTCAGGAGCATAGTTCATTAATTTAAACTCAAAAGGCAAGTCGGCAGGATCTAATTGTTTTAAATATGCATTCACGCCAGCAGTGTAGGCGTCTAGTGTCGCTTTCATTACGGGGTTAGATGCATTGATATACGCTTCTGTTTGTTCTGCGCCATATACCATTCCTAACCTTCTAAAAAAACGGTCGATTGGTAATTTGTCAGCACCAGCAATCTCACTTAAGCGGCCCGATGCAACACGTGTCTGAAAATCCATTTGCCATAACCTAAACTTAGCATGCAAATATCCTTGCACAAAATAGGCATCTTCGTCATGGTCGGCATAAATGTGAGGAACTAATCGGTCGTCAATGACTACCTCCACATCCCCTTTTAATTCACTCGCAACCAAATCAGCATTAAAATCGGCAGTGACCTTTTCCGCGTTCTTCCAAAATCCATGTTGTGGTGATAAAAAATAACCCAACCTTGGGGCTTTTGTTCCGCCTAACTTCAATTGAATGTTTAGGGCAAATACAAGACCAACTGTGACAACAGCTGAAGTGAAAAATGGCAATATGCGCATGTCTAAAATTTAGACTTCTAAATTAAGAATTATTTGGCAACTTGCCCTTTAAAAAATACAAGGTGTTGCGTAAGGGGTAAAAATGGATACAATGCCATTAACTGTTCAGTTTTCACAATATAAGAGGCAATGAATTTTTGGTGTGCCGAAGAACCAATGAAAAATGGCTTATGCTGCATGGCTAATTGTATTTCAGCAACTTGTCGCATAATAGCTTGCGTTTCTTCTGTCATATAACTTGCCACAAACTGCTCAAAAACATATTGGGTGGCTGCATAATTTGGATGCACCAAATCCTCCGAATAAAACCTATAGTCTCGTAAGTCGTCCATCACATATTCGTAGGCAGGGAAATAGGCAACTTGTGATTGAGTCGCAATAGCTTCATGCACT
>CAJATB010000178.1 GCA_903944755.1 uncultured Bacteroidota bacterium | reverse complement strand
TATTAAATCCCTAGACTATAATCCAGATTCTACCTACCTATACCAAACTATGGCTAGCACAAATACCATTTATAGTGGCGTATTTTTAAACTTAGGAATTTTAGGAGAAACAACATTAAAATCCAAAACAAAAGCAAAAACAACCGACAAAACTGAATATAGTTTAAGCTACGGAGCGACTGCAACTTTGGACCAAAGCATGTCTGCAAAGCAAGATAGGTTGCGTACCACAGGTATATTCACTTCAGCCTCTGAAACTCCTATTGACACTGCTTCATATGAAAAAGAAGTTCCTGGAAAAGTAAAAATCCCGGCCTTAATAACTGCTGGAATTGCCTTACATAAAAAAGAAATATCTAACAGAGGAACCTATGACCAATGGGTAATTGGTATACAACTTGATCATGCAGCATGGAGAAATAAGTACCAGTCCTACAATAGCGACGCTATCGAAAACGGCATTACCGATAAACTTTCCAATGCTTGGATGATGCGCCTTGGTGTACAATTTTGTCCTAACCCATATGATTTTGAAAACTACTTTTCAACTGTCACATATCGTGCAGGTTATTACACAGGAAAGGATTATATTAATTTCGATAATAAAGGTTTAACAATATCCGCATTTACAATCGGAATGGGATTGCCTATAAGAAAATATCGTTCTTACGACTACCAATTCACGGTAATTAATTTAGCATTACAAATGGGACAAAGAGGTTCTAGCGTGAATGATTTTAAAGAAAGTTTTATTCAATTCACACTGGGTTATAGCCTTAGTGATGTCTGGTTTAATAAACGTAAATATGATTAGTAGAAAATTCTATAACATTATAACAATAGCAGTTACTAGTATAAGTAGCTGCTTTTTTATGGCCTCCTGCGAGAATAACATAAACGAGGTAAAGGCACTAAGTTCAAGAGAAGGCGGGATTGATGTAGGGAAAGAAGTTGAAATTTACATAAGTACAAGTGGCCGTATAAGTGCAAAACTAATGGCTCCGTTAATGAATAAGTATTTATTGGATAGCGGTAAGATGATAGAATTTCCAAAAACTATTAAAGTGGATTTTTTTAAAGATAGTAGCACAGAAGTAGAAAGTAAATTAAGTGCAAATTATGCACGTTTTATAGAAGCAGATAGTAAGGTATTTTTACGTGACAACGTGGTTGTTTACAATGTTTTAGGAGATACTTTATGGTGCAATGAAATGGTTTGGGACCAGCAAACAGGCAAATTCCATACCGATAAGGGCGTAATTGTGAAACAACATGCTCCTTTGTCAAAAGTATGGGGCAAGGGGTTTGAAGCCGATCAAAACTTAAAAGATATTAAGATTATTGATGTACAATCCAATAGTTTTGCAATACTATCGGATAGTACAGGAACGAATCCTTAAAAAAGTAAGTATATGGAATATAGAAAAATGGGTAAAACCGGGTTACAATTAAGCACTTTAAGCTTTGGTAGTTGGGTAACATTTCATAAACAAATTGATGACCGTATAGCAGACGAATTAATGGGCATTGCTTATGATGCTGGTGTTAATTTTTTTGACAATGCCGAAGTATATGCAGGCGGTGAAAGTGAAAAAATGATGGGTCGTGTGATTGCCAAAAAAAACTGGGACAGGACTTCTTATGTATTATCATCGAAAGCCTATTTCGGATGGAGAGGGAAACAAAATAAACCAAACCAAACTGGACTAAGCAGAAAGCATTTAACAGAAGCATGTCATGAAGCACTGAAAAGGTTGCAAACCGACTACCTTGACCTTTACTTTTGCCACAGACCCGATAAATCTACACCCATTGAAGAAGTAGTGCACACTATGAATACTTTAATTCAACAAGGTAAAATATTATACTGGGGCACAAGCGAATGGAGTGGTGTTGAAATTATGGAAGCACACCGCATTGCGCAATCCTACCGTTTAATAGGACCTGCGATGGAACAACCACAGTATAATTTATTCGAACGTGAAAAAGTGGATAAGGACTATATTGAAATATTTAAAAATGTTGGCCTGGGTACTACTATTTGGAGTCCACTTGCAGCTGGATTATTAACAGGTAAATATAATGATGGTATCCCCGAAGGATCTCGTTTTCAAATAGAAGGATTTGAATGGTTAAGAGACCAATGGCTGATACAGGATAAAATAAAACGCGTACAACAATTAGGCGCTATAGCAAAAGCCTTAAAAGTGAGTACCGCTTCCCTTAGCATTGCTTGGTGTATTAAAAATCCAAATGTAACTACTGCAATATTAGGTGCTACAAGCAAAACACAATTACTAGACAACTTAACAGCATTAGATACTGCAACATTATTAACTCCAGAAATTATGGAGCAAATTGAAGGCATTGTAGAAAGTAAACCTAAACCTTACGAATACTAACAGTAAACTAGTATTCATAAAATATATCAATCATGATTTTTGCAATTATTGCATCCCTTATTTTAATTGGCTTTTTTTCTGGCTATGAAATTGGTTTCGTAAGTGCCAACCGATTAAGTTTAGAACTAAAGAAAAAACAGGGCAATAGGGCTGGATTAATTATTGCTCGTTTCTTGCAAGCCCCTACTCAATTTATTGGCACCTGTTTAATTGGGGTAAATATATCTTTAGTTGTTTTTGGAATTTTATTCGAACAACTTTTGGAAGAACATGTTTGGGGTAAATTACAACTTAGTGAGTATTCAATATTATTAGGCAATACGGTGCTGTCCACTTTAGTAATATTGTTAATTGGAGAACTAGTACCAAAAGCTATATTCAAGGCTAGAGCAGCTTCCATGATAACAAGGTTCGCTAGTATTGCCAACTTTTTCCACTTGCTTTTTAGTCCTATTACAAAAGTGATGGTTAATTTAGCTCAATTTGTTTTGCAACACTTATTCAATGTTAAAGTTGTAAACCAAAAAGAAGCCTTTTCAAAAGTAGATTTAGCCCATTTTATACAGCAATCAGCCGAACAGCAACAACAGCAGGAGCTGAATACCGATTTATTTGAAAATGCATTAAGCCTACCAGATATAAAAATTAGAGAATGCTTAGTACCCAGAACAGAAATTGTTGGCGTAGAAATAAACACTTCTATTGAAGCAATCAGGGCCGTATTTGTAGAAACAAAATTGAGTAAGTTAATTGTATATGAAGATACACTAGACACTATTTTGGGTTATGTACACCAATTAGATTTATTCAAGAAACCCAATAATATCAAATCGGTATTACACCCTATTATCTTAGTTCCAGAAAGCATGAATGCAGCAGATTTAATAAGTTTATTCTCTAAAAAAAGAAAGAGTATTGCTTGGGTTGTGGATGAATTTGGTGGCACAGCAGGTATTGTTACCATGGAAGATGTATTAGAAGAAATTTTCGGTGAAATTGATGATGAATACGACGAGCAAGAATTCCTAGAAAAACAATTATCTGAAACTGAATATATTTTTAGTGGTCGCCTAGAACTAGATTACTTATATGAAAAATATGGTATAGACTTCTCTGCAGACAATTCAGAAACCCTAAGTGGTTACCTTATTCACCGCCACGAAGCAATACCCAAGGTGCGCACCACTATACACTTGGACCATTTCGATGCCGAAATCCTAGCAGTAAGTGATACTAGAATAGAAAAGGTGAAAATAAAAATCCACTAGGACTATTTTTAGCATTTGGCTTCCCATTTTCCGCTTTAAGCCTTAACTTTAATGCTCATTGATAACTATTCATGGCACTATTTGATAGATTTAGTAAAAACGACCAATCGGAGATGTCATTCATTGATCATCTCGAAGTTTTAAGAGGCACTATTGTACGTTCACTATTAGCAATAATAGTTACCTCGGTTACCGTCTTTATTTTTAGAGATTGGATTATGGATAATGTAATTACAGGTCCTATTAATCCCGACTTCATTACGTATCGTTTTTTTTGTGACCTGAGTCATCAATTACAATTAGGTCAAGCATTATGTATGCCTCCAGTGAAAGTGTCTATGCAGAGCACTACATTTGGTGGTCAGTTTATGAGTAGCATTAGTATGGCTTTTGTGGGGGGACTAATTATCTCCTTCCCTTATATATTTCATCAAATTTGGGCATTTGTAAAACCAGCATTAAAAGAAAAGGAATTAAAGAATACACGTTTCATGATTTTTTGGGTTTCTTTCTTCTTCTTCTTGGGCGCCGCATTTGGCTTCTTCGTACTTGGGCCATTTACTTTTAATTTTTTAGCAAGCTTCCAATTAGGTACAAGGGGTGTGATTACCACCATTCCAACATTTGCCGATTACCTTGACAACTTAACGAATCTGATATTGGGTTGTGGCATTGCATTTGAATTACCAGTTATCGTATTCTTATTAACCAAAATAGGTATTATTACACCAAAATTCTTATCTACTACGCGTAAATATGCGGCAGTGATTATTTTAATTATTGCAGCATTTATAACACCAAGCCCCGACTGGTACAGTCAGGCATTGGTGTTTATTCCATTGTATACTTTATTTGAGTTTAGTATTATTGTTTCAAGGTGGGCGCACAAGTCGGTTAAAAAAGAAGACGAAGAATGGGATTAATAGTTAATCCATTGGAATTATATTTATTTAACAATTGAATTATACCCTATGTCATTTGTATTTGATGCAACTAAACCTATTGCCCTTGGCGCAGACCATGCGGGAGTTGATTACAAAAATGAAGTTAAAAATTGGCTTCAAGAAAAAGGCTACACCGTAAAAGATTTTGGAACTGCTAATGGCGACTCGGTAGATTATCCCGACTTTGCACATCCAACAGCAACCAGTGTTGAAACAGGTGAAGCTGCATTTGGTATTTTATTTTGCGGCAGTGCAAATGGAGTTGCTATTACGGCAAATAAGCATGCTGGTATTCGTGCTGGATTATGTTGGCAAACAGAAATAGCTGAATTAACAAGATTGCATAACAATGCAAATATGATTTGTGTACCTGCTCGCTATGTAACTATAGCATTAGCAAAAGAAATGATTGAAAAATTTATGACTACTCCTTTTGAAGGCGGTCGTCATCAAAACCGTGTTAATAAAATAAATTGTAATTAACCCTAACTAAACTTGTACTATGAAAAAATTGATTTGGATCTTTTTATTGCTTGTAAGCAATTTGGTTATTGCGCAAACAGCAGAAGACCTTACAAAATTCGGAACAGTAATCACTCAACTAGGATTGAAAGAAAAACTTTCAATTGTTGCTAGTGCAGAAATGGAAGGCCGAGAAACGGCTACACCAGGACAAAAAAAAGCTGCAGCTTATATTGAAGCACAGTTCAAAAAAATGGGGTTGAAACCGGGAAATGGGGACAGCTACCAACAACTTTATCCTGTATATATGGACGCTATAAGTGAAAAGAAATTATCCGTTAACGGCCGTTCTTTTGAATGGGACAAGGATTTTAGTTTTAGTTTACAATCTATTTCAAATGGTGATTTTAAATTTTCAAATGCCGTATTTGCAGGCTATGGAATAGTTGATTCTTCAAAAGGAATTAATGATTACGCAAACCTAGATGTCAAAGGAAAATTAGTGGTTATACTAGAAGGAAGCGCAACTGGCATACCTGCAATGGCCGCTGGCGGAAATCGCGGAATGAACATGAGCCCTAGTTCGTCCATCGCTAAAATGCGCACTGCTATGGCAAAAGGTGCTGCTGCCTTATTTGTGATCTCAGCTGACTTCCCACGCAAAGTAGCTACCCCTTTAAAAGGAAATATGTATGTAAAACCAAATAGCAATCCTGGTTTTACTATGGCAAATGTGTCAGTGGAAATAGCATCTGCAATGACAGGGAGTACAAAAGTATTAAGCATTGCTGATTTAGCAGGAATAGCTAAGGGTGTATATACGGCTGCAACAAATGTAGTTGCCAATAAAGTAACTGAAAATTTAGAAAGTAGCAATGTTATAGGTATTATACCTGGCACGGATAAAAAAGACGAATACCTTTTCCTTACTAGTCACTACGACCATTTAGGTAAAAGAGGCGATGTTATTTATTATGGTGCCGATGATGATGGATCAGGCACAGTGAGCGTAATGCAAATAGCAGAAGCTTTTGCAGCAGCAGCTAAAAAGGGAAAGCACCCACGACGCACCCTTGTTTTTATGACCGTAAGTGGAGAAGAAAAAGGCTTATGGGGTTCAGAATATTATTCAGAGCACCCTATTTTCCCTTTGGATAAAACCACTGTCGATTTAAATATTGATATGGTTGGGCGAGTTGATACAGAGCGCTTAACTGCTGATTCATTAAACTATGTTTATGTTATAGGTCATGATAAGTTAAGTACCGACTTACCAATTATAAACGAAGCAGCAAATAAGGCTTCAAGTAATATTATATTGGATTATAAATTTGATGACCCTAACGATAAAAATAGAATTTACTATCGAAGCGATCATTACAACTTTGCACGCAAAGGAGTACCTGTCTTATTCTATTATGATGGCATGTTACAATCCGACTACCATAAACCAACAGACACCATTGAGAAAATAAATTTTGACTTAATGCAAAGAAGAGTATTGATGATTTATTACACTGCATGTGAAATGGCACAACGAGAAAATATGTTGAAGCGTGATTTGAAATTGACTATGCCTTCGAGATAATTCAACTTGATTAATATTTTTAAATGCCTCAGTTTACTGGGGCATTTTTATGCTCGAAATCTCTACATTCTTTAATATTATATTTCTCGCCACTTCCTGTTTCAGTAGAAATGTATAAGATAATAACTCACTCTCGCTCGCCATGCCCGCTAAAAATGCCATAGATCATCTAAAATTGTGAACTCGCTTCGCTCAAAGTTCGTGTGTCATTATCTTATATGTTTCTTTAAAAGAATCAAGCTTTAAATGTATCCAAAAAAAAGCCACTCCAAAATAGAGTGGCTTTTTAAATATTTCGATGGTCTCTTATTGACCAAGTATATAAGCGAAAATCAAAGGCACTACAATGGTAGCATCACTTTCAACAATAAACTTAGGTGTATGAATATCTAATTTACCCCAAGTGATTTTTTCGTTCGGTACTGCACCCGAGTAAGAACCGTAAGATGTAGTACTATCACTCACTTGACAGAAATAGCTCCAGAATGGAACATCATGCCATTCTAAATCTTGGTACATCATAGGTACTACACAAATAGGAAAATCACCTGCAATACCACCTCCTACTTGAAAGAAACCAACTCCTTTACCACCACTATTTGCTCTGTACCACTCTGTCAACATCACCATATATTCAATACCGTTTTTAACAGTACTTGCTTTTAATTCATTCTTAATTACATAGCTCGCAAAAATATTACCAGTAGTGCTATCCTCCCAACCTGGAACCACAATTGGAATATTTTTTTTAGCTGCAGCTACTATCCAACTGTCTTTAGGATCAATTTCATAATACTGCTCTAACTCTCCACTCAAAATAACTTGATACATAAATTCATGAGGGAAATAACGCTCGCCTTTTGCTTCCGCTTCTTTCCAGAATTTAACAATATGCTTTTGTAATCTTCTGAACGCTTCTTCTTCCGGAATACAAGTATCCGTTACACGATTGTAATGGTTTTCCAATAAATCCCACTCGTCTTGTGGGGTTAAATCTCTATAATTAGGGACTCTTTTATAATGGCTATGTGCTACTAAGTTCATTACGTCTTCTTCCAGGTTAGCACCTGTACAACTAATAATGGCAATTTTGTCTTGACGGATCATTTCAGCCAAGCTAATTCCTAACTCAGCAGTACTCATCGCACCTGCCAAGCTTACTAGCATTTTACCGCCATCTAATAAATGGGTTTCATACCCTTTTGCGGCGTCCACTAGGGCAGCAGCATTAAAATGCCTATACTGGTGTTCTATAAACTGGGAAACTGGACCTTTACTCATTGCTTTATGATTTGGAGCAAAAGTAATTTTTTTTAGGCATAAATAGTAACTTGTGGAACGATTACGGTTTATCACTTAAAAACCTATTACGCTATGAAAAAGTCTTCATCACACCTGCTTATTGCCCTAGTATTATTAGCTATACCTTTTGGCTATGCAGCCTATATATATCCAAGCTTACCTGAAACCATTCCTACCCATTTTAATATAAAGGGAGAAGCGGACGCTTATGGAGGCAAGAACAGTATATTTCTTGGCCCTGGAATTATGTCAGTGGTAGGCTTATTCGTATTCTTTATCTTATCCAATATAAAAAGCTTAGATCCAAAAAGGTATAAAGAACAGGACGATAGCTTGTATAAAAAATTCGCGCTTTTTACGGTTGCTTTTTTAAGCCTTATTAGTTGTATTATTATTTTTTCTTCTAGCAACCAATCTGTAGATATTGGCAAGTTATTACTTCCCGCTTTAGGACTTTCCTTTGCTGGATTTGGCTGGTATATGCCAAAAATTCATCAAAATTATTTTGCAGGATTTAAATTGCCATGGACCTTAGAAAATGAAGATAACTGGAACGAAACGCATAAGTTAGCTGGCAAGGTATGGATATACGGTGGCTTTATTCAAGCCATTGCTGCTTTATTGTTACCAAATAAGGCAGGATTTATTGTATTCTTTAGCATCACTTTAATTATGGTAGTAGTGCCTTCTGTATTTTCGTATCGTATGTTTAAAAGAGGAAATACAATTAAGTGACGAACCTAATAGAAATTGAACAAGTATTTGATATAAGAAAAGTGTAAATTTAAAAGAGCATAAAAAATAAAAATGAATAATAAAAATAACTTAGGAACAAAATTTATACATGCAGGCGCCCATCCCGACCCTAGTACAGGTGCTATTATGACACCCATCTATCAAACCTCTACCTATGTACAATCGGCACCAGGTGTGCATAAAGGCTATGAGTATGCCAGAAGCCAGAACCCAACTAGGTTTGCATTAGAAGAAGCATTTGCAGTAATCGAAAACGGAAAATTCGGATTGGCCTTCGCTAGTGGCGTAGCAGCAACAGACGCAGTGATGCGTTTATTAGTGCCAGGCGACGAAGTGATTGCCGCGCATGATATGTATGGAGGATCATTTCGTTTGTTTTCGAAAGTGCATGAAAAAATGGGGATCAAATTTGTGTATGTGGACACTTCTAATGCAGAAAATGTAGCCAACGCAATAAC
Source organism: uncultured Bacteroidota bacterium (assembly GCA_903944755.1). Taxonomy (GTDB): domain Bacteria; phylum Bacteroidota; class Bacteroidia; order Chitinophagales; family Chitinophagaceae; genus Sediminibacterium. The sequence continues at coordinate 666 of CAJATB010000178.1, read as the reverse complement.
CCCTGCAACAAAATTAATATGGGTAGAAACACCAACAAATCCATTGATGAACATAACGGATATTGAAGCAGTATCCAAAATCGGCAATGCCAATAACTGTATCATTTGCGTTGACAACACATTTGCATCACCGTACTTACAAAACCCATTGGACTTTGGAGCAACCATTGTAATGCATTCTGCTACTAAATATTTAGGAGGACATAGTGATGTCATTCAAGGTTGTTTGGTAATGAACGACGAAACATTGCGAGACCAATTGTATTTTATTCAAAAAAGTACAGGTGCAGTGCCAGGGCCTCAGGATTGCTTTTTAGTATTAAGAGGAATCAAAACCCTGCATGTAAGAATGCAAAGGCATTGTGAGAATGGCGAAAAAGTAGCTGCTTATTTACGTACCCACCCAAAAGTGTCAAAAGTATACTGGTGCGGTTTTTCAGACCATCCTAATCACGATATTGCCAAAAAACAAATGCGTGGCTTTGGTGGCATGATGAGTTTCACTTTAAAAGATGATAGCGTTGCTGCAGCCACTAAAGTATTGTCGAGCACAAAAATATTTTCATTGGCAGAAAGTTTAGGGGGCGTGGAGTCCCTAATCAACCATCCTGCAAGCATGACACATGCTTCCATACCACGTGAACAAAGAATTGCCAATGGCTTAAC
>CAJATB010000177.1 GCA_903944755.1 uncultured Bacteroidota bacterium | reverse complement strand
CAGTTCCATGTGCACTTGGTAATACATAAAGCTTATTTAGTTTGTGGGACGTGCCTTCTTCTGCACTTACAGAACAAAACCCAATAGCTTCTCCATTTAAATTGGCGATATAAAATTGATGTCCTTTTGCAAATTGTGCTGTAAGTGATTCATCACTATACATCCAATCCAACATAAAGTCAATCTGCTCCTGTGAAATAATATGTCCATAAGTGCTTGGCCATGTGCGGTCCGATACGGATCGAATAAAAGCACGATTTTCTAAGGTGGCCAGTCTTATTATTATTTCACTCATTTTTTAAAATTTACTACTCAATAATAATATTACGCTATTACTACCTGATTTATCCAAGTTGCGCTAAACTTTCTTCAATGGTTTGAATTCTAGCTAATGCATCTTCTTTTTTCTTTTGTTCAATAGCTAACACTTCAGGTTTTGCATTTTGAACAAACTTCTCATTGCCTAATTTTTTATCTACACTCACCAAAAATCCTTGCTGATGCGCTAAATCCTTCAATAAATTTTCTTTTAAACTCACGGTATCAATTGCTTGGTCTGCAACCAAGTAAAACTTGTCTTTTTCCAATGCAACCACAATAGAAGCTCCTATTGCAGTAGTAGTAAATTGTATTGCAGCAGCATTAATTTGTTTTGCTAAAATATTTTGAATTGTTTGGTAAGGTGCATTATGTGCTGTTTGAATAAATAATTCAATTGCATCCTTTGGTTTGATTTGATTTTTGTTCCTGGCATCACGTAGGGTGGATATTACATTTTGCAATAACTCCCCAGCTTTCAGCACTTGTTCGTTCACGCTTGTTTTAGGCGCATATAATTTCACACAGATATCTTCAGTTTGTGTTTTTAATGCATGATGTATTTCTTCTGTAATAAATGGCATGAAAGGATGCAATAATTGTAATAAGGCATCGTAAAATTCAATGGTATTTTCGTACACCTTTTTATTCATTGGTTGCTCAAACCCAGGCTTAATCCATTCTAAATACCAGCTACAGTAATCGTCCCATATTAAACTATATATTACTTTCAAGGCTTCGCTTAAACGAAATTCTTTCAATAATTCGTCTACTGTGTTTTGTGTATTGCTTAATTTAGCTTGGAACCAGTCCATTGCAAAGGCAGCATCCTCAGGTACGGTGGTGTCTTCAATTCTTGCTTCCCACATTTTTAACAACTTAGTGGCATTCCAAAGTTTGTTGTTAAAGTTTTTTCCTTGTTCTATTGTGGATTCGTCAAATAATAAATCATTACCTGCAGGAGATGCAATCATAATTCCAAAACGAACTGCATCGGCACCAAATTGGTCAATCAATCCTAAAAGGTCGGGTGAGTTGCCTAAACTTTTACTCATTTTCTTCCCTTGCTTGTCACGCACTATACCTGTAAAATAAACATCTTTAAAAGGGATCTTACCCATATATTCTTCGCCAGCCATTATCATACGTGCCACCCAAAAGAAAATAATTTCCGGAGCAGTCACAAGTGTACTAGTTGGGTAGTAATAATTTATTTCTTCATTGCCTGGGTTGGACATACCCTTAAAAACTTCAATAGGCCATAACCAACTACTAAACCAAGTGTCTAAACAATCCGAATCCTGGTGTAAGTTTTTTCCTTTTGTTTCAGGATAGGTTTCGTATACTTTTTCTAAACTTGTTTCAACATAAACATTTCCTTCGGCGTCATACCATGCAGGTATCCTATGTCCCCACCATAATTGGCGGCTAATACACCAGTCCTTAATATTATCCATCCAATGCCTGTATACATTCTTGAACTTCGCTGGGTGAAACTTTATTTCATCACTCATCACGGCTTCCAAAGCAGGCGTAGCTAATTGCTTCATATCAACCCACCATTGCAAACTTAAGCGTGGTTCAACAATAGCCTCGGTCCTCTCACTGAGATAAACAACGGGCGTCATGTGCTTGAGTGCAAT
>CAJATB010000176.1 GCA_903944755.1 uncultured Bacteroidota bacterium | reverse complement strand
TACATCTGTTGTTCTATCCTCATTAATATTGGGATTGATAACAGCCACTTTTGCGAAATACTTTTGACGCATGTTATTATTGGTATAAAAACTAACTTTATTACCAATTTTTAAATTAGTAGCGTCATTTTCATATACTATAAGTCTTAAGTGTAAATCACTTGGATCAATAATCTCAAAAAGTATATCTGTGGGTGTTACATATTTTCCAATATTTACATTCACTTTAGTGACATACCCATTGATAGGTGAATTAAAATTAATAGCTCTTGAAATATTCGTCTCATTTAAAAGCAAGGGGTCAATACCTATTAGTTTTAGCTTTTCACTTAACGACTTTGTGAGGTATTTTTGGCTTTCGTAATCACTTTTTGCTAATTGAAAAATTTTATCACTTGCAGCCTTCGTAGCATTTAAGTCTCTTTGTCTATTAAAATCGGCCTCTAAATAAACTAGTTTACTCTTTGCCGTTAAATAGTCTTGTTGTAATTCAATGTAACTAGGATCCTCCATTATAGCTAGTAAATTACCTTTTTTAACAAACATGCCCGGAATGAGGCTGGTTTTCTTTAAATATCCTCCCATGGGAATACTAACAGAAACTATATTACTAGGTGGTACATCAATAACTCCATTTACTTTTAACACCTTATGCATGGACATTAACTGCGCAGTCCCAAAACCAAGGTTCGCAGTTTTTAATTGTGCAGCAGTTAAAGTCACTACTTCTGCAATAAGCTTATCGCTTTCCAATTCATTGGAACTTGCTTCAGCAGGCTCGTTTTTATTTCCATTACAAGCTAGTAATAGTATTGAACTAGCTAGAAATATCAATTTTTTAAATTTCATAAAATTATCTTTAGTTGTTTGCACTTATTTTTTCTATTTCAATAGCGCCCTCATTTAATTGTTGCACATAATTGAAATATTCATTTTGAATTTGAATAGCCTGATTGATTATCATAACCCATTCTAAGTAACCAATCTCTCCTGCGTTTAATTTCTTGGAAGCTGTTTCTATCAATAAATTGGTATTAGGCAATATGGTTCTTTGATATTTTATAATTAAGCTTTTATTTTGAACATACCTGGCTGCTAAATTTTTTAAATTAGCACTTAACTGTTGTTGTACCGCTATTTGTTCTAATTTATTTTGTTGTACACTAATACTTCCAGCAGCAATGCGTGAACGTTGCGCCGAGGAAAATAAAGGAATGGACATACCCATATTAAAAGCATTAAAACGATAATCTTTTCCAAAATACTGTTCGGTATTCTGACTAGTTGGCTGCCAACCAATAATGGTGGAACTATTATAGCCCAGATTAAAAGAGGGTTGTAATTTCCCCTTTTCAAGTTGAAGCTCATTTTCAGCTAATGTAATTTTTTGTTGACTTATTTTTATTTGGGGCGTTTCAGGTACCGTTAGCAAATCAGGAATACGTTCTAATTCAATAATATTAGTTTCAGCAAAAGGCATATTTACCATTTTTGAATTTAAAAGAATATTGAATTCATTTAATAATACCTCGTACTCAGTAGTTAATAATTCTAATTGATTGGAGATTTGCGCTAATTGACTTTCTGCAGTAATTTTTTCCAAGATATCGGAATTTCCTGCCTCAAAACGCTGCTTCGCCTTATTAGCAAAGGAAGTGTAAATACTATCTGCATTGAGCAAGAGTTGCTTTCTTCTTTGAACTAGCAATAAATTATAAAAAGAATTTTTTACAGCAGCCTTTAACTCAATTTCTTTTTGCAATTTCGAGAGTAGACTTATATTAATATTCGTTTTATTGATAGCGCCTTGACTCTTGTATACAGCGGGGAATTGTATGTTCTGAGATACAGTCATTCGATTATCATTTTGAAAACTATTTATTTTCCCATAACCAAAATCAAATAGTGTTTTTTCAATATCAAGGTTACTCTTTTTTAAAGCTTGATAATAGTTCACCTGCATTGAACTTGCTTTTAAAGAAGCATTATTTTGAATGGC